>NZ_JAKKRY010000016.1:0-117125 GCF_025653795.1 Shewanella sp. SM73 | reverse complement strand
TAGACAGAATATCGACACTTGATAAAGTTAAAGACTCAACAGAAAATCAGCTTTCCGAATTATTATTAACGTGAGCCAGAGATGGACACGGTAATAAACAGAATTTGCTTGGTGACAATAGCCTTGTGGAACCACCTGATCCCATCCCGAACTCAGAAGTGAAACGCAAACGCGCCGATGGTAGTGTGGGGTCTCCCCATGTGAGAGTAGGTCATCGCCAAGCGCCTAATTATCTCATTGAGATGTAACGAAGCCAGCTGAATAAGCTGGCTTTTTTGCGTATGCAATTTGTGAAATCCAGCCTAGTGTCTATTTAATTAGTCAGTTTTCCTCCCATTTTTCTCTCCTTAACACTCTCTTTCACTCTTCATGACATCAATAGTAAGTAATGGTTGTCGATTATTTGTTCGGTTATTTTGTCAATGCTCCGATTTTGCTACAGCTATCTTAGTTCTCGATCGAGCCTAGCTATTGCTATTAGTTAAGCGGTTACTTACCTTATGTTTTAATTTATTGGGGTAGATAAGGATCTGAGATGAAGTTAGAGATGATTTGCACTGGGGAAGAGGTGTTGGCGGGACAGATTGTTGATACCAACGCCGCTTGGTTTGCCAGTACTATGATGGAGCATGGTGTCGAGATCCAGCGTCGAGTGACCGTCGGCGATCGCCTCGAGGATCTGATTGCGGTTTTCCAAGAACGTAGCTTACATGCCGATGTGATTCTCGTTAATGGTGGTCTCGGGCCGACGAGTGATGATATGTCTGCTTTAGCGATGGCGAAGGCGAAGGGCGAACCATTGGTTGAGAATGCGGAGTGGCGTGAGCGTTTAGAGGAGTGGTTGTATAGACTCTTAAATAATGATCAGAAACCAATTAAATCGAGATTAGATAAAATTTGGCCTGAATAAATGAGATCGATTGAGGAACGGCGCGGGTTTGCTGGGCGAGTTGTCCAAGCTACCACGCCGTTTTTGTATCTGATTGGTGCGATCTCAATTTTGATCAATGGCGATCCAATTTAGGCAAATGCCGCTAAAAAAGTGATCACTGTGATTTAAACCTATGTGACGTTTAAAAGAGGTTTAAATTTTAATCCCCAATATCCTTCGAGATGTGAACAACCTGCCCAACTACTTGGAAGCTGTGCTGTTCATCCATTGGGACTTCTATAGCCTTATATAAAGGATTGTCACTCAATAAAAGCCAAGCGTTAGGCATAACCTGCACGCGTTTTACCCATAGTTGGTTCTCATTGCGGATAACAAAGATATTACCGTCGGTGAGTTCGGTACGCTGCATGTTAATTAGCAAGGTGTTGTTATTGCTAATGATGGGCTCCATGCTATCGCCCTTAGCCCACACTACTACTAAGTCCTTTTCAGCAAAGCCTCGCCATTTAAGCCACCGCTTTCTAAAAGCAAGATGACGGCTAGGCTCAACTTCATCCGACCCCTCACTCCCCCAGCCTGCAGAAACTTGTACGCTATAGCCTGGTATCAAAGCAAATTCAGCAAGAAAACCCGAAGGTGTCGCCATTTGCGCAACCACATCAACAGACTTGTCAGTATGAGACTGACTAACTAACGCATCAAAATCCTTCTGGTACTTAGGGCCATTGCCCGTCACCAACCATTCCACGGTCACACCGCCTGCTTTAGCTATTGCAATGAGCCTTTCCACATTAGGTGTCGAGTCACCTATCGAATATTTCTGAATCGCTGTTTGAGAAAGGTCAGCCTTCATCGCAAATGAACGCGCACTGTCTGAACCAATTATTTCAGTAAGCCTAGAACTAAAACATTCAACTTCACCACCTGAACTTGAATGAGGTCGTTCAACTTTATTTAATTCATCCATACAGAAGATAACCCATTGATACTAAATAAAAAACAATAATATGAGTGCTTTTAAACTCAATAATGAACTTGAATGAAGATATAAATCTATTGCAACCGAATTCATTTGAGGTTAATTTACACTTGCAGTTAACTAAATGAGTTCAAGCAAACAGCTATATATAGGAGCAAAAAAAATGCGTAAGCAAACTACTTCACTTCGCACAAAAGACGACTGGCATCGCGCCGATATTATCGCTGCCATCCGTAAACAGGGCTCCACCTTATCCGCCGTTGCCCGTGAGAATGGCTTAGCCTCAAACACTTTGCAAAATGCGTTGCGGGTTTCTTGGCCAAAGGGCGAGCGCATAATTGCTGATGCCATTGGCATTGATGCCGCTGAGATCTGGCCTAGCCGTTACTCACATCCTAACAAACTCATCGAAAACGATATTAGCACAACAGCTAATAAAAGTGCGCACAAACAAGTTCAAGAGGTCGCATAAATGAGCGCACCTAAAAAAACATGCCCCCTATGTAAGCAGGATGTAACTGCCCCTCAATCAGCAAGCGCCAGCGTTGATGCCACACAGGGGATACCGCCAGTAGCTGGCAATGATGATCCTCTTCTAACTGAACCAAGCGATGCGCTATTTGGCGAAGGCGTGATGTTAAAAGTTGGATTTGGGACGGTGGCA
The DNA here is from genome assembly GCF_025653795.1 of Shewanella sp. SM73. Taxonomy (NCBI): domain Bacteria; kingdom Pseudomonadati; phylum Pseudomonadota; class Gammaproteobacteria; order Alteromonadales; family Shewanellaceae; genus Shewanella; species Shewanella sp. SM73. Next base: position 114,590 of record NZ_JAKKRY010000016.1, on the reverse strand, counting down.
GATGCGAGAGCGCATAGCGAAGCTCGTCGTCAGTGGGCGCAAACGCGAAAGATAGTGCGTTACCAACACATTCGCCTAGCGCCATTACGTTGGATGTTGACGTTTCGGGACGAACTTCGGGTACTAAAACGCCTGGTAAGAGATTGCGTATTTGTTGCAGTTCAGCATGCAAAGCATCAATGGAAACAAAGATAAATGACGTCACCAACTCGTGGAGTGTTTCTGCATCCATGGGTATGAGTTCGCTTGGTACGTTGAGTGGGTTGGTCATAGTTAGCCTGTTTTATTGATTGAATTGCATTGAAGTGTATGAGCAATGCGATCGCTCCGACAAGCGCAACGATCGACTTTGTTTGGAACTGAATTTTATAGGGGTTTCCAATGGCTAGACGCAACTGGAAAAAGGTACGAGCAAATAATCTGCGCCACTCAATGGAGTTGTGCTTAGAGTTTGCCCGCGAAAAACAAAACCTTTCAGTAGACCGCGTTGCCGATCTGATGGGTTTGCCTAGCAAGTGGACGCTATATAAATGGCTTGAGAATGGTCGTATTCCTGCCGTATTGATCCGCCCATTTGAGCACGCCTGTGGTGCGGATTACATGACCTTGTATATCGCTGCATCTAGCAACCGCCTCGTTATCGATATTCCCAGCGGCCGTAAAGCCACTAATACCGAAGTCAACGAACTACAAGGCTCGTTTAGTGAAGCTATGGGATTACTGATCCGTTTTTACCAAGGACAAAGCGCAGCCGAAGACACCATCACTGCACTTAACAATGTGATGGGTGGCATTGCCTGGCATAGCGAAAACGTCAGTAAAAGCCAAGAACCAGAGCTGGCGATGTTCGATGGAGAAAATGAATGAGCACATCACAAAAACAATGGTTTAGTGCTGCTGAATTAATCGGTTTACCTGACATGCCTGGCACGACACAAAACATTAACGCTAAAGCCAAGCGCGAAGGTTGGACATGCCGCAAACGTGAAGGCCGTGGCGGTGGTTTTGAATATCACCTCAACAGTTTACCGCCTGCCACTAAAGCCAAGTTGCTTGCACAGCAAGGCAAGATTGAGCTTAACGGTACTGTGCTGAATGCCCCAAAACCTAAATCCGCGCGTGAGCGTTACGATGCCGCTAGCCTTTGGCAATTGTGGGAACGTGCGGGCGAACACGCCCAGTCTGTTGCCAAAGCCAAACTGGCTTATGTGAGTGCCTTTTATGCGCTAGTTGAATCCGGTACCAACAAGATGGCTGCGTATGAACATATCGCCGTTGAGTTTGGACTTGCTGTGCCAACCCTGCGCCGTGACTGTAAAAAGGTCGAAGGCTTTGATAAAGCCGATTGGGCACCGCAGTTGCTGACCAAAAACAAAATTGCGGCCATGAACAACGCCGCTAACCGTTTAGCCCCCGTGAGTGATGAAGCGTGGGAATGGTTTAAAACCGACTACCTGCGGTTAGAACAACCTAACTTTGCCACTAGCTATTGGGCCTTGTTAGACACAGCCAAAAAACACAACTGGGAAGTACCCTCGGTTGATAGCTTAAAACGTCGCTTAGATAAAGAAGTGCCGCACGAACAGCAAGTGATGTTACGCCAAGGCGAACACGCTCTGATGCAACTCTACCCTGCACAGCAACGTACCGTGCTGGATATCAAGGCGATGGAGTGGATCAACGGCGACGGCTATCAACATAACGTGTTTGTGCGCTGGCATAACGGCGAGATCCTGCGCCCTAAAACATGGTTTTGGGCAGATATTCGCACCCGCAAGATCCTCGCTTGGCGCGTTGGTGTGTCTGAAAACACCGACACGATTCGTCTGTCGCTAATGGATGTGGTCAACCAATACGGTATTCCTAAGCAACTTACGCTGGATAACACCCGTGCAGCCGCCAACAAATGGATGACGGGCGGCGTACCTAACCGCTATCGCTTTAAAGTGAAGCCTGACGACCCAATGGGTTTGATCCCAATGCTCGGTATTCAACTGCATTGGTCGAGCGTGCTCCACGGTAAAGGCCATGGTCAAGCTAAGCCAATCGAACGCGCTTTTGGCGTGGGTGGTTTGGGCGAATTTGTGGATAAAAACATTGCCTTTGAGGGTGCATACACTGGCGCAAACACAAAGGCAAAACCCGATAACTATGGCAGTACAGCCGTTGCTGTCGAGGTGTTTATGCGGGTGTTAGCCGAAGGCGTACAGACCTTTAACCAAAGGCCAAACCGTGAAACTGAAGTGTGTCGCGGCGTAATGTCATTCGACGAAGCCTTTGCTGCCAGTTACCAAAATGCCACGGTGCGTAAAGCCACTGCTGAACAAAAACGCATGCTGTTACTCAGCGCCGAAGCGGTACGTGTTAGCAGCCAAGCAACGGTAGTTCTCGATGCAGGCGGCGCGGTTGCCAGCCGTAAAAACCGTTATCACCACGAGGCTTTATATAGCTATGTCGGCCAGAAGATCGTCGCCCGTTTCGACCCCGATAATCTGCACGGCATGGTGGTGTGTTACACGCTGTCTGGTCTGCTGATCTGTGAGGCCAACTGTATTCAAGCGACTGGCTTTGGTGATACCGATGCCGCCCGCGAACACACTCGCCACCGTACCCAATTCACCAAGGCTAATAAGTTAGCTGCCAAAGCACATAAGCGCATGAGCAACCTTGAAGCCGCTGAGTTAATGCGCGGGGTTGAACCTGAGCCGCCATTAACGCCAGCAGCCACCGAGATGGTGCATATCCGTCACGGCAATACCGTGCGCACTGTCGCCGCCCAGCCAGAGGCTGAAAACTTTGAAGAGGCCTTTGCACTCGGCGTATCGGCGTTGTTTGCCGAGAAAAATAAAAACCGACTTTAACACCCGTTTAAACCCAACTTAATCAGCTCTTACCCGAAATGGAAAAGGAAAAAATATCATGAACAAGGTTGTCAGTATTTCTCAATCAGAAGTGAAACCAGACCAACAGCAGCAGGTTATCGACACCATTAAAGGGATGATCGATAGCAAAAAAGTCACCCAGACGAAACTGGCAAAAGAGATAGATATGAGCACTAGCGTGATCAGCCAGTACCTCAACGGTAAATATGATGGCGTCGGTGGCGATGCTGCGGGTGTGGCTGAAAAGCTCAGCGCATGGCTTGCCCTGCAGACGAACCGCGCCACAAACCCTGTCGCACCTAAGTTTGTACAAACTCAAACTGCAAACCAAATCCATACCGCACTAGCCTATGCCCATGCAGCTGAGTGTATCAGCGTGGTATTTGGTGCCTCGGGCGTGGGTAAAACCACAGCGGCTAAACACTACGCCAACGATAACCCTAACGTGTGGATGATCACCGCTTCACCCAGCGCATCCAGCCTCAGCGAATGCTTGTATGAACTGGCATTAGAACTCGGTATGGACGATGCGCCGCGCCGCAAAGGCCCATTGGCTCGCGCCATTAAGCGCCGTCTCATGGGTACGGGTGGATTGGTGATCATCGATGAGGCGGATCATTTGGATTACGCCACCCTCGAAGAACTGCGCATTTTGCAGGAACAAACCCAAGTCGGCATGGTGCTGGTTGGTAATAACCGCGTTTATGCCCAACTGACTGGCGGCCGCCGCAATGAAGATTTTGCCCGCTTGTTTAGCCGTATCGCCAAAAAGGTCGGCATTCATAAAGCCAAGAAAAACGATGTGACCGCCATTGCCACCGCTTGGGGCATTCACGGCGACAGCGAACGCGCCCTGATGACGGTTATATCTGAAAAGCCTGGTGCGCTGCGTCTGCTTAATCAAACCCTACGCCTTGCCGCCATGATGGCCAGCGGCAGCAATAGCGCCATTGGCGTTAGCCATTTACGCGCCGCCTTTAAAGACCTCGAAGGCGTGGAATAACCCTGTTACCTAACCCGTTTAAGCATAAGCAAGGAGCAAGACATGAGACACCAAAACCCTAAATTCGATGTGATTAGCGCGCTGCGTTTACGCGGTATGAAGGTTGTCCACAGTGGCGTGAAGGTTGTGCAAATCGACAAGCCAACTGCTGATTTTCGCCGCATGGCTGTGGACATTATCGAGAACATTAAAGGCATTCGTCGCCGTTGTATGGCGGTGCAATTTCACGGCGTGACAGTGCGCTGGAATGAGGACAAATAAGATGAACACACAAGAACTAACCCATAACCACGACGCTATTCCGCAGGGCTATCGCAAAAATGCCGTAGGCGATTTGGTACATGAAGACCGTATTAAGGCCGTGGACAAACTGCGCGATGAAGTGGTGCTGGCTATTGTCGGTTCAGCCAAAGAACTGCGTGAACAGATGCTTAATTTCAAACTGATGACTATGGCGAAAATTGATGATTTTGCCGAACTATCGGCCAGTGAATATGGCGTTAAGGTCGGTGGCAGTAAGGGCAATATTTTACTTACTAGCTTTGATGGCAAGTACCAAGTGCGCCGTGCAGTGGGTGAACACCGCGTATTTGATGAGCGTATCCAAACCGCTAAAACCTTGATTGATGATTGCATTAAAAGCTGGAGCGGTGGCGCGGATACCCGCCTGATGGCGATGGTTGAGCATGCCTTTCGGGTAAACCAGCAAGGCCGAATTGACGTTAACCAAGTGCTCAGTCTGCGCCAGCTGGATATCGACGATGCCAACTGGAAACGGGCCATGGACGCTATAGCCGACGCGATTCAAATCACAGGCACTAGCCAGTACCTGCGCCTATATGAGCGCCAACCCAACGGCAAATACATCCAACTCCCATTGGATATCAGCACCCTTTGATATAAGCGAAACCCGCCTCAATCTTGAGGCGTGGTCTATCCAGCGTAGTGGCTGGGTACTGATGAGCAGCTAACACATACGAGGATGAAGATGATGAAAACCAAGAAAACAGTCGAAAGTACCGAATATATCAGAACCGCATCAGATGCCGCAGAGCAAGAGCGTACAGGCAACTATGGTATTGCCACTTTGCTTTGGGGCCAAGCACGAAAACTGGCTAGTTCAATAACGAATTACGATTGGGCTGACTCTCGTATGGCGTTCTGCCATGTACGCCAACTGCGTAAATAAGGACAGAGAAAATGGCGATCACAAAAGAGCAATGGCAACAGCTTGAAACGGAAATGGCGGGTAGCTTTGTCAATGTTAAGTTCAGCTATCAAGGTCATGAGATCAGTGTTCAGCGTGAGCGTAAGAGCGAATCATCAACAGAGTTGGCGGTTTACATTGATGGTTATATCAAAGGCGGTTGGATTTGCTCACCTGAGAATCAACCAGAAGATACACCTAAGATTTTGCCGCAGGTTTGGAATACCAAAACTCGTAGCGCTTATTCACCTAAGAAAATTGCTGATTTAGAAAAGAAATTTGGCAAGCGCAAAGCTAAAGAATACTTCCCAAACTTGCATCATAAGGTTGGTGTTTTAATGCCATTTTTTTCGAAAGCCTCCGTACTCTGCCGCCAGTTTAAAAAGCTTGAAGGCTTAGCGCTTACTCACGCTTTTTTACTAGACGAGCCGGAATAAGAACTTATTTGATTAAGCGAAACGAGCAAGGTGCTGTGGTGCCTTGCCTGTCTATCCGGCGTTGTGGCTGGGTACTGATGAGCAGCTAACAAAAGAGCAATGATGAATGACACCCTATGCTAAACGCTTACTCAAATATGCCATTGCGAACTGCCCAGTTAGGCCCGTTCGTAAGGGGAAAACTAAGGCAGAACTGCTCGCCGATCGTGAGCTTTGGGCTGTTAACTTTTTAAATGCAGCAACACCGAATTGGCAGCAGCTTAAGAGTCAGCCTAAAGCCATCAAGATAGTATCCAGTGCGACAACCGATGAGGATGACGAATGTTAGAAACTAATCAAAAAGCCCCTGTGCAGACTAATGCGCAGGCGCACCCAGTCGCTCAACACAAGAAGCGCCTGATCACCTTAATCAATGTGGCTAAGGGATCATTGCAGCTCGATGAAGCCATCTACCGCGCCATGCTGAAAAATGCCACGGGTAAAGATTCCTTGCGGGCAATGAACTTGCCAGAGCTTGAACAGGCGCTAGAAGTGTTTAAACAAAAGGGCTTTAAACCTACTGTAACCAACAATAAAACAGCGGTTAAACGCCGTTTAAGTCCTGCTGCGGGTAAAAGCAAATTGGCAAGCATAGATAAAATACGTGCCATTTGGATCACCATGGGCCACCACTTAGTTATCCAGGATAACAGTGAATCGGCGCTTGATGCCTATGTGCGTCGCATGACGCTACGCAGTAAAAATGAGGGCGTTGATGCCACCCCATGGATGACAGAACCGCAAGCCTACAAGGTACTTGAAAGTCTGAAAAACTGGCATAAGCGCGTACTTATCGAGCGCATTATTGCCCGTGGTGAGCGTTTAAAAATGAATGAAAACGGCACTCGCCCTGCAAGTTATGAAGTGATTGTTGCCCAGTATGAGTGCCACCTATGAAACTCTGCCGTTGCCCTGTATGCCACAGTAATATCCACTTAGATGCCTTAGTGAATGACGATGCGGCGCGCGAGCTGCTCGCCACACTTGCACCGATGGACGGTGCCACTGGGCGGATTCTAATGAACTACATCGGCTTATTCCGCCCCGTAAAAAGCGACTTGAGTTTTAACCGTGCACTCACGCTGGTGAACGACACACTGGCGCTAACCTCAAACCGAGACTGGTTACGTGCGGCGTTAGAAGAGACGGTGATCAAGCTTCGCACTGCCAGAACTGAAGGTAATGCAAGACCACTAACCAACCACAATTACTTAAAAAAAGTGCTTGAAAGCATTAGCCAGCACTCAATTACCCCTGTGGCTGCGCCCGCTGCAAACGCAAAGCCAAGCTATGAGATCACCAGCTACGGCCGTCCTGAAAGCTTGGCTGAAACCAAAGCCAAGTTTGATGCACAGATGGCGCAATTTAAGGCAAAAGCAAAAAAGGCGAAGGCAAACGAACAAGGAGGCACCAATGCTGAATGAACAAGGTGAACAACTGGATTTACTTTCAACCAGTGCCGCAGAACTTGAGCACGCATTGGCGACATTAGCAACACTCAAGCCAGATGAACGTGAAGATTTTATTCGCCGCTGGCCATCGACCCTGCAAAGCCTTTGCGATGTGATGCGAGTGACGCTTAAGCAACATAATATTGTCGATGCAGATAATGTGAGCGAAGCCTTAGCGACCAGTTTGAGTGCTTATTTAGGTGGCCGTGACGTATATATTCCCAACGGAGAACGTCTTAAAAATGCCCTGCGCGATATCCGAATTTGGCGCGAGTTTAAGGGCAACAACCTTGAGCAATTAAGCCGCGATTATGGCTTAACCGAGCGAAGAGTGAGCGAGATTGTGGCCGAACAGCGCGCGGCATTTGTCGCAAGAAAGCAAAGGAGGTTGTTTTAATGTAAGGCTAAATTCAGTAATGTACTTATGTTGTAAAAACAAAGGAGAGATAAATGGCTGCCAAGGATTTTGATTATACATGTAGTAAGTGCAATTCAGTGTTTCCATTCAGCAACATGAAGAACCGCTTAACCTGCCCGAAATGCGGAAAGTTTGATAATCTTAGTGTAACAATTAACATTATCGTGGTTGTTGTAGCTTTGTCTTTCGCTTACTGGATGTTTTCTCCAAGCAAAGATACAAGTAAAACTGCACCATCTTCACATCAACAAACTGTAAACCGTCAGTTTAGCGGTTGGGATGGTTCGCACAATGGCCTCGTTAAATTTGTTAAAGCTAATTTAAAAGATCCAAGCAGTTTTGAGCACATTAAGACTCAGTATGCTGACAAGTATAATTACCTCATAGTTACGATGCAGTACCGAGGTAAAAATTCGTTTGGGGCATTAGTCATAGAAGAAGTCGTTGCTAAAACAGATATGAATGGAAAGGTGTTAGAAATTATCAAATAACTAATCCCGAAACCTTTCCAATCCGCTCCAAACCCTTAAGCCGAGACAATGAACCCATGTTCACTGTCTCGGTTTTTTTATGGCCTTTGTCACCCACAACAACTATCGCAGCGGCGTTAACAGTATGCCGATTGCGAATGCGCAGCCCAAACGCATACAAAACCGAGTCTATCGCCAGTGCGCCAAAGACGGTTTTAATGCCCGTATCAAGGCGGAGTTATCAGGCAATGTACCTACCGTCGTGCCTTTGTATAGCAACAGTCTCACCCGTCAAAGCTACTTTGAACAAGGCTGGCATGCCGTCACTTACCTCCATGTTTTAAAAGCCCGCAAGCAACGCAAGGCACAAGCTATGGCGGTGCCTAATGAACAGTAAACTCAAGGCGATTTTAGTCGCCGCAGGTTTAAGTTCTGCAGCCATTACGGGCGCTACCATTACCGATAAATGGGAAGGCAATAGCCTGAGCGTCTATGTCGATGCCGTGGGTGTACTGACCGCCTGCCGTGGCCATACGAGCAAAGACTTAAAGCTTTGGCAAACCTTCACCGAGCAGCAATGCATGGAGATCTTTGCCAAGGATATCGCCAAGGAAGATAAGCAGCTGCTCAGCCTCACCGCGCCAGTAACGCTCACCCACAGCGAGCACGCCGCCTATTTATCGTTTTTGCACTGGGCGGGATACGGCAACTTTGCCAGCTCAACCTTGCGTAAAAAGCTGTTAGCGGGCGACAGAGTGGGCGCGTGCAAAGAGCTAACCCAAGCCTGTTCAACCAATAAGCAAACGGGTGAGCGCGTCTGTAATGGCTGGACGTATGGCACCGACCTATTCGGTAACAAGGTGCGCCTAAATGGCCTCATCAAGCGCCGTGCAGAAGAGCAAAGCATTTGCCTAAGCGAACTCATGGCCGGAGGGGTAACGCAATGACGCCCTCCCAAATTAGTATCGCCATTCAATGGTTGATTGTGTCGCTTTTTGTGGCAGTGCTTTGTTTAGCTCAATACCAATTAGCCACGACAAGAAGCCAACTTACCCAAGCTCTCGCGGATAAATCAACGCTGCAAACCGATGCTGATAACTTGGCTGATAGCTTGCGCAAATCCAATGCCGATAAGGCCGCATTAGCTGCTGAGTCAGAGCAGCTTGCCTTGCAATTACAGCAAGTCTCGCTGCAAAAGGCAGAGCTAATGGGCCGCCATCACGCCCTTAAAAATCAACTCAATCAACTGTTGCAGGACACTACCGATGAAGATGCTAAAGCATGGCGCGATGCTCCTGTGCCTAATGATGTTGTGCGCTTGCTCAGCCACGCAGCCGATTGTGCGCAACGTGCCCGTTTACACGACAGCGTATGTGTTGCCGCCCGCAGCACTGATGCGCGAGTGCCAAGTGACCCAAGTGCCACAGCCCGTGATCCAGTGCTTACTGACGCAGCAAACCTTGTGCCTAGCCAACCCAGCCTTAGCCGAGTTGATGCTGTCTCTCATCGCTGACTTAGGGCAATGCAACCTCGACTGGCAAGCCCTGCACGATTGGCGGCAACGCCATCAAACAGACCAAACAAAATAAGGAACCCCATGGACGAAAACGATTGGGCTAGCAATATGGAAACCCGCGAGCGAGCTGCCTGCGTTGATGCAGTAAGGGATGCCGCCAGGCACAAACAACACCGCCAAGGCAATGGTATTTGTATTGATTGTCTTGAGGCTGTGGAGCCAGAACGACACACAGCACAGCGCTGTATTAGTTGCCAACAGGATGAAGATAAGCGCCAAAAGCAGCGCTATGGGAAGCGTTTATGATCGAATCGTTATTTGAATATTTCGGTAAGTATTGGGGCTTCATTGGCAGCGTCATTAGCGTTTTATGTGCACTGCTGATGGCGTGGTTTAGCACGCGATTTACCCCACGGATTGAGCATGAAAAAGTGATCCAAAAGGTGGCTGAAATCGACAAGCGCCTTAGCGAAACTGAAATGCAATTGGAGTACATGCCGACCCGTGACGAACTGCATGCGCTCGATAAAACCCTCACAGGTTTAGGTGAGCGCTTTGGTGCAATGGAACAAGGCATTAGGCGCTTAGAAACCAAGACCGACATGCTTCTCGAAAACGAACTTAAAGGAGGCCATTAATGGCAATGCAGAACATTATCAATGAGCACCAACGCTTAGTGGTGCTTCGATTACTCACAGAGGCGGGAGCCTTCGCACTCAATGAGTCCATCTTACAAGATGGCTTAAATGCCTACGGCCTCGACATTAGCCGCGATGCCTTGCTGGTTCAGCTCGCTTGGCTTAACGAGCAAGGGCTGATTAAAACTGAACTGGTTGGCAAAGTGACCACGGCTACGCTAACAGGTCGTGGTCAAGATGTGGCGACAGGCCGCGCGGTAGTACCAGGGGTTAAACGCCCACGGGCGGGAGAGTAGCCATGGCAAGAGCAATCCTAAATCGTGGTGAGCTTGCAGGCATCCGCTTAGTGGCGGATTTGTTTGTTATCCGCGAACTCGAAAAGAACGTGCTTGCTAAAAACGAGCACGTTAAGCCGCACATCAAAGAGCTAGATCAGCGCCTTAAAAAGACGGTTCCCAAGGTGTTTGCGGCAGAGGCAGAACTACAGAAGCAGATCCACTTAGTTCGTGCGCAGTGGCTACGAGAATGGGAGGGGTTAGACGATGGCGAGTGAAACCCGAGGCCGACGCTCTAAAGTGGATTTACTGCCTGATCCTATCCGCAAAAAGCTCGATGCGGGGCTGCGTAATGGCTCGATTCAGCAGATTGATTTGCTCGATGAAATCAATGCGCTGATTAAAGCCGCAGGCTTGCCTGAAGAAAACCAGCTTTCCCGCGCAGGCATCAACCGTTACGCCACTAAGATGGAGGCCGTGGGTAAATCCTTGCGTGAAATGCGTGAGATCACCCAAGTGTGGACTGCAGAACTGGGTGACAAACCCACGGGTGAAGTCACCAAACTGATCCTTGAAATGGCCCGTTCACAGCTATTTAAAGCCCTTTTAAACGAGTCAGGAACGGGTGACGGTGCCGACGTTGGCATGATTAAAGATGCCATGTTAGCAGTGCAGCGTTTGGAGTCTGCCGCCATGGCCAGCCATAAGCGCGAGAAAGAGATCCGCACCGCGTTCGCGGCCGAAGCGGCTAATGCACTTAATGAAGAATTGCGTGGGGAAGATGGTATGAGCGAGCAGCTCGAAGGCCGTATCCGCCAAATTCTGTTAGGGAAAGCATAATGGCTAAAAGTGGCTTACACATGACGGCTATCAGTGAGCCGCGAAAAATTGACTTAGCGGAAGAAATGGCGCTGGCTGGGGTGGATGTGCCCCAGGATATTGGCGACGCTCAACCTGCCAATGAGCCTGTATTTTTGCCTTACCAGCAGCGCTGGTTTGAAGATGAAGCACCGATCATGATTGCCGAAAAAAGCCGGCGCACAGGATTAACCTGGGCAGAGGCTGGCCGCAATGTGATTAAAGCCGCTAAGCCGCGCCGCCGTGGTGGCTGCAATACCTTTTACGTTGGCAGCAAAAAAGAGATGGCGCTTGAATATATCGCCGCTTGTGCGCTCTTTGCCCGTGCTTTTAACCAGCTCGCAGAAGCTGATGTGTATGAGCAAACCTTCTGGGATTCGCAGAAGAAAGAAGAAATCCTCACCTACATGATCCGCTTCCCCAAGACGGGCCGAAAAATTCAGGCACTGAGTTCTCGTCCCTCTAACCTGCGTGGCTTACAGGGCGATGTGGTGATCGACGAAGCGGGTTTCCATGAGTCGCTCGAAGAGCTACTTAAGGCGGCGTTAGCATTAACCATGTGGGGCAACAAGGTCAGGTTAATCAGCACCCACAATGGCGTGGATAATTTATTCAATAGCTTGATTAATGATGCCCGTGAAGGCCGCAAAGACTACAGCATCCACCGCATCACGCTGGATGATGCCATTCGGGATGGCTTGTATAAGCGTATCTGTTATGTCACAGGTCAAACGTGGTCGCTGGCGGGTGAGATAGCTTGGCGCGATGGCCTCTATAAAAACGCCACCAATAAAGAAAGTGCCGATGAAGAATATGGCTGTGTGCCTAAAAAATCGGGTGGTGCTTACATCAGTCGGGTACTGATTGAAGCGGCCATGGTCGCCGATCGTTCTATCCCTATTTACCGTTTTGAAGCGCCTGAAAACTTCATGAGCTGGACGCCAGAAATGCGCGAAGCCGAGGTGCGCGATTGGTGCGAGCAGCATTTAAAAGCAGAGTTGGCCAAGCTAAATCCAGAGCATAACCATTCCTTTGGTGAAGACTTTGCGCGGCGCGGCGACTTAACCGTGTTTGTGCCCTTGGCCATTAAACCCGATTTAAGAAAGCGCATCCCCTTTGTGGTGGAGCTTCGCGATACCACCTACGAGCAACAGCGCCAGGTGATGTTTTATATCTGTGACCGGATGCCAAGGCTAGTGGGGTTGGCGTTTGATGCCACGGGTAACGGCGGTTATTTAGCTGAGCAAGCCGCGCTTAAATATGGCACTGAAATGGTGGACCAAGTACATCTGTCGCAGAGTTGGTATCACGAATGGATGCCAAAAATGAAGGGCGAGTTTGAAGCATTTAACCTTGAGATCCCCCGTCACCAAAGCGTGCTCGATGACTTACAGCATATCAAGTTAGTTAACGGTATCCCCTCGATCGATAAAGGTCGTAAGGTTGATTTAGAGTCCAGCAATAGCAAAGGCAAGCGCCACGGTGACTTTGCCGTTGGTCTGTGTATGGCTGTTCGTGCGTCATACATGGAGGGCGGCGCTATCGAGTTTACCGCTTTACCTAAATCGACTAGTCGTTGGGATGCCAACAGCAATAGCAGATCTGGCAATCGTGCTGATGAAGATGACTATAGTGTATCAACTAAAGGAGGCTGGTAATGGCCACGCCAGAGCAAATTAAACAACGTCTAGGGCGTTCCAATCCCGCCTTAAACACCCCACAAACAGACCGTGCCCAAGTGGGCTTTATTCGTAAAGAATGGGCGGAGCATCCTACCAGTGGACTAACCCCTGCACGGTTAGCACAGATCATGCTCGATGCTGAATATAACAATCTTACAGCCCAGTTTGATCTGGCCGATGATATTGAAGAGAAAGACGCCCATATCATGGCCGAGATACAAAAACGCAAGAATGCGCTGCTGGGTAAGGCATGGCAAATCGTGCCGCCACCAAACGCCAGTAAGGAAGAGCAGCGTGATGCGGATATGGTCACTGATGTGATTAACAGCATCCCAGACTTTGAAGATCTTATCCTGGATATGGGCGACGGTATTTTACGCTGTGTAGCTAATAGTCAAATCCATTGGGAGCAAGACGGCAGTATTTGGTATCCAGGTAAGTTTGAGTCGATCCCCGCGCGTCGTTTTACCGTCGATGACGATAACCGCAATAAAGTCTTGCTGCGCCTTGATGGCGGCGGCAAGGAGGAACTATGGCCACTGGGCTGGATACAACATACCCATAAAGCCAAGTCGGGCTATGTGGCTCGGGCGGGCCTAGTGCGGGTGCTGGCGTGGCCGTTCCTATTTAAAAACTATTCGGTAAGGGATCTTGCCGAGTTTTTAGAAATCTATGGCCTGCCGCTGCGCCTCGGTAAATATCCGAACGGAGCCAGTAAAGAAGAGAAAGCCACGCTGCTGCATGCCATTATGAGCATTGGTCATAATGCGGGTGGGATTATCCCTAAAGGGATGGATATCGAATTTAAGGATGCAGCACGTGGTGCCAGTGATCCTTATATGGCCATGCTCGACTGGGCAGAACGCAGCCAATCTAAAGCAATTTTAGGCGGAACACTCACAAGTCAAGCCGACGGTAAGAGTTCAACCAATGCGCTTGGTAATGTGCATAACGAAGTACGCGAAGAATTGCTGCTCTCGGATTTACGCCAAATCGCCTCGACATTAACCCGTGATCTCGTGTGGCCCTTAGTGATGATGAATGGCACCACCTTTGGCCATCCTCGCCGCCGTGCCCGCTTAGTGTTTGATACTCAGCAAGCCGAAGACCTAGTGCAATTTAGCCAAGCAATACCCGCACTGGTGCAGGTTGGTGCGAAAATCCCCAGCGCTTGGGTGAATGAAAAATTGCGTATTCCCATGCCCAAAGAAGGTGAAGCGGTGTTGGGATCTAATGGTAACTTGTCTATGGAACAAAACGGACAGGCCACAACAGGTGCAGACTCAATCCAGCAAACCGCACTGAACGGTGCTCAAATTAAGTCACTCAGTGAAATTATCACGCAACTTAATGATGAACAGATTGATAAAAACAGTGCCAGAGCGCTAATTAAAGCGGGATTCCCAGCTATTCCTGAATCCTTAATTGATGAAATGCTAGGGGGAATTCCTGCTCCTATAGCGTCACTGAAACAACTACCCAGTAAAACCATGGAGCTGACCCCGCTTACTCAGTCCCTTGCCAGTGCCGCAGGGGCACAGCTGGATGCGGAGATCACAGGTATTGCCGCGTTAGTTGAAAAGGCTCAAAGCTGGGATGAAATCGAGCAAGTGCTGATAGATGCCTACAGCAACCAAGGAGCGGCAAAGCTGGCGGCGATTATGCAGCAAGCCATGTCTACTGCTGCGTTGGCTGGCCGCTATGATGTGGAGCTTGGTAACTAATGCCGTCAAAATCAGTGCTGCCGCCAACATCAACACCAGCGCCCACAGCCCAATACGGTGGCGTACAATTTCAGCAGGCCATCGACTTCTTTCGGCAAAAACTGAATATGCCCACACAGGCGTGGGACGACTTGTGGGGTGGTATGCACAGCCGCGCTTTTGTGGTGGCGGGCGCACAAAAGGCCGAGCTGCTTACCGACTTGCGGCAATCGGTTGATAGGGCCATAAGCGACGGCATGAGTTTAAACGAGTTTAAAAAGCAGTTTAAAACCATAGTGGCCAAGCACGGTTGGGATCATACGGGCAATGCCGACTGGCGAGCGCAGATTATTTACGATACCAATATGCGCCAAAGCTACAACGCGGGGCGCTGGGATCAACTGCAACAGTTCCCCTATTGGCAATATAAACACGGCCATAGCGCCACCCCAAGGCAAGACCATTTGCGTTGGCACGATATGGTGTTGCCAGCGAGTAGCCCGTGGTGGACCACGCATTTTCCGCAAAACGGTTGGGGTTGTACTTGCTCGGTACGCGGGATGACAGAAGGTCAACTCAAACGCCAAGGTCTGAGCGTCAACCAATTGCCTGCTGATGAAAGCTATGAGTGGGTAAACCCTAAAACGGGTGAAGTACTCACGGTGCCTAAAGGGATTGATCCTGGCTTTGATTATTCACCAGGGCAAACCCATTTAGGCCAGCAACTATCAGATAAAGCCATGGCGCAATGGCGGGCGATTAAAAACGATGCGTGGGAACCACTCACCGCTGGGAACTGGCGAACCGCTGGCCGCCCTGAGTTATTGCCGTTACACCCTAATACGGTGGCCTTAGCCGATAGGGTGAGCACTCAAACCGAGTTGCAAGCGTTAGCCACACAAGTGCTAGGCGGCGCAGATACAGTTTGGCAAAGTGGCCCTTACCCTGTGTATGTGAATGCCGCCAGTTTAGCCAAGCATATCGATATCGCCCGCGCCCCTTTGCTACCGCTATTGCCTGAGGTGTTAACCCAACCTGATGAAGTATGGGCATCGTTTGAGCGCCACAAAGGCACGGGCAAGATTGAGTTACGCTGGCGGATTATTCGAATGGTGAACGCGGGCAAGTACAAGGGGCAATTAGTGGTAGCTCAAGTGGCTAAGGGAGTGTTGGAGGCATGGACATTTATCCCCGTAAAGCAAATTACCTATGTGAATAATCAGCGGTCAGGGATGTTAGTTTATGTTGCAGAAGACGATGCAAAGGAAAACGCAGACAAAAAGGATTAGGAGCGAGCCCAGTCTCGGACTGTGCCGCCAGCGGTTTACGGTATTGAGCCGAGCCTCACCTTCACCACTTGAACACTTAAGAGCATAGCACATGGCTGGCACACAGATCACTATTACAGAACACGGTTTTGAGGGCGCATTAACGGCATTTCAACAGTTGATTGATAGAGGTCAGGATTTACAACCTGCCTTAAGTGCCATTGCAGAATACCTCAGAGGAAGCACACAAGACCGCATCACCGCAGGAGAATCCCCTGACGGAACCCCCTTCGCTGCACTGAGCGACTTTACCCTAGGGGCAAAAAGCCGGAACCAAGACAAGATTTTGATCGAGCGCGGCTACTTATACAATTTGGTCTATCAGGTTAGCAGTGAGCAAATGCAACTCGGTAGTAATATGGTATATGCCGCTATGCACCAGTTTGGTGGCACTACCGCGCCCAATAGCATGATCCCCAATAAAGATATCCCTGCGCGTGAATTTTTAGGGGTGAGCCAAGATGATGAAATCGAAATCATTGCTACGGTGGGCGATTATTTAATGGCCTAGCCCAATTTCCGATTAACGCCCTCAAACGCGATTTAAGCGAAGCAAAGCACAACTTGGTATAACGGCTTATCTAAAAACCACTTAAACGCTTTAACAAGGATTTAAACGGGTTTTAAACTGGGTTATGCTGCCGACCAATATCTAAAACAAGTTAGTTAAATATTTATAAGGATATGCGTGTGAAAAAGGCATTATTAATTTTACTTGTTGCTTCGCTTACCGCTTGCTCTTCGCCAACCCGAACAGACACTGATGAATTTTCGGTTATTTTATCTGGTAACATTGTTCCTGATAAAGTGGCGCACTTTGTTGACTGTTTAACTGATGGTTTTAATAAAGCCCATTGGGGCGGGGTTAACTTTGAAGTTCGTCAATCAACCCGCGCCACAGGGTTTAGGGTTGAAACCTATACAGGAACAATGAACTATCTGCTTATGAGTGCCGATGTGATTAATGATGGCAATGTTGCATTGTATGAGAGTAGTGCTGCAGCACTCATTAATACCACTGGTGAAGTGGAAGCGTTTAAAGGCTGTTTAAAGCAATATCAAATCCAAATTAACTAATCCCGAAACCTTTCCAATCCGATAGTTTTACCGCTCGCCACAGAATGGGTACTCACGTTAACTGAGTACCCATTTTTTATGCCTAGATTAAACGCCATTGCTATTGCTGCACTTTCTGTCAGAGCCAATCTGGCACTACAGGCCTCTGCGTCAGAGACTGTGGGCACAGTGGCGTGCTCGCTAGCGCTAGAGTCTGACGATACCAGTGTGCAGTTGCTCCCAGATGGATTGTTTAAGGCCACGGATGGCCGCCCATTCGATGTACCCAGTGGGCAATGGCTGATGAATGATGCGGCTTGGCAATCTATCCAAGCCGCCGCCAAAGCCAAAGTGAACGACTTTCACTTTGACTATGAACACCAAACACTCAACACAGAGAAAAATGGTCAACCCGCCCCCGCTGCGGGCTGGTTTAAAGGCGCTGCGTTGCGTTATGTGCCAGGGCAAGGTTTGTTTGCCGATCCGGTGGACTGGACACCTAAAGCCAGCGCTCATATCGAAGCCAAAGAGTACCGCTATATCAGCGCGGTATTTTCCTACAGCAAGACCACAGGCCAAGTGTTAGAGCTGCTGCATGTGGCCCTGACCAATCAACCTGCGCTCGATGGTATGCGTGCCATCGCCGCACTTAAAAGTTCCTATTCTGGAACCCCAACTAATGGAGACAACACCATGAATGAAGAGCTACTGCGCCTACTCGCAGCGCTCGGGATCAGCGCCGAGGGGGTTAACCTCGAAGATGCTGCTGCCGTAAAAGCGCTGATTGATAAGGCGATTGCTGCGCACAAAGAGCAAACCGATAAGGCGACGGCAGCCGCGACAGAAGTCGTTGCGCTCAAAGCTAAACCCACGGGCATCGATCCATCTCAGTTTGTGCCTGTAGCGGCCTTTAATGAGTTGCAAGTGCAAGTGGCCGCACTCAGTAAGCAAGCGGGTACCGATGCGGTGGCCGAGTTGCTGGAAAAAGAAAAAGCCAAGATCTACGGCAAATCTGACCGTGAGTGGTTAGAAACCGTGGGTAAAGAAAAAGGCATTGCAGCCCTTAAAACCATGTTCAGCGATCGCATTGCGATTGCGGCACTCACCACCACCCAAACCACCACAACGACCACCGACCTTGATAAAGACAAGGGGTTAGCCGCCTTAACAGCGGAAGACAAAACGGTCGCCGACCTACTTGGTATTAGTCACAAAGACTTTGCCGCTACTGCCACTAAATAGGGGTAATTGAAACATGATTATTACACCAGCAACTCTCACCGCCCTGATGACTGGCTTTAATAAGTCATTCGAACAGGGCAAGAGCCAAGCCGCTAGCCAGTACAGCAAGATTGCGACTGTGATCAAATCGACCAGTAAGTCGAATACTTACGGTTGGTTGGGTAAGTGGCCTAAGTTTCGCGAATGGATTGGCGATCGGGTGATTAACGATATGACCGCCAGTTCTTATACCGTCGTCAACAAACCCTTTGAGTCATCAATCGGTGTCGATCGTGATGATATTGAAGATGACGAAATTGGTGTGTATGCGCCAATGTTCGTCGAAATGGGCCGCTCATCGGAAGTCTTCCCTGACGAACTGCTGTTCCCCATGCTCGATGCGGGCACCACTAGTTTGTGCTACGACGGGCAGAACTTTTTTGATACTGACCACCCAGTGTACGCCGCGCACGATGGCACGGGTGCTGTCACTAGCGTGAGTAACTACGACAATAATGGCGGTGCACCACAAACCAAGTGGTATTTACTCGATACCACTCGCGCTTTAAGGCCGCTGATTTACCAAGACCGTAAAGCGATGCAGTTTACCGCCATGACCAAGCAAGATGATGAAGCGGTATTTACCTCTAAGCAGTTCCGCTACGGCGTGGATTGTCGTGCTAACGGGGGGTACGGGTTCTGGCAGATGGCCTATTGCTCAACCAAGCCATTAACCGCTGAAAACGTGTGGGCCGCGATTGAAGCTATGCGTGGGTTTAAAGCCGATGGCGGTAAGCCTCTGGGTATCAAGCCCAATATGCTTGTCGTGCGCGGTACACAGCAACAAGCAGCGCTTGAAGCCATGAAGCAAAACATTGGTGGCGGCGAAACCAATACCTTGTCTGGTCAACTAGAAGTACTGGTTGCTGACTATCTGTAGTCCACTTTACACAGGCTTAGGGCTCAAGGCTTAACACCTTGTCGCCCTACCTTGTAGGAGAATCCATGTTATGTCTCAAAAAACGATTGTTATTAATTGTCGCGCCCATGATGGGTATCGCCGTGCAGGTATCGCGTTTACTAAAGGACAAAATGTATTTAGTGACAGTGAGCTTACCGATTCCCAGTTACAAGCGATTGAAGGGGATCCACGCTTGGTGGTTTCAGTTGAAACTAACGAAACCCAAGATGATACAAGTGCAGGCACGGCTCAAACGGCTAATGTGGCACAAACGCAAGGGAGTGTGGGCACTGCAGATAGTACAGATGGCGTAAAACAACCCGACATCACTAGCACGATTGCAGGCGTTGTTACCCACGATGGTGTGCAAAAAAACTTGGACGATATGACGGTTGCAGACCTTAAGGAGCTTGCTGAGTCACTGGAAATTGCAGGCTTTAAGGGAATGAAAAAACCTGAGTTGGTTGCCGCCATTGCCGCAGTTCAGGTGCAAGTGCCTACCGATGCCAAGATTGGTGACACTGGCGATGAGGCCAAAGCGCTTAACACAGAGCAAGGTGCATAAGCATGAACTACGCCACGATACTCGATATGCAAAACCGCTTTAGCGAAGCTGAGCTTATTGATTTGAGTGACCGTGGTGGTGCTGGTGTGATGGATAGCGCGGTGATCGATGCCGCGCTTAATGATGCTTCGGCCACGATCGATGGCTACTTAGCAGCACGTTATCCTTTGCCACTTGCAACTGCGCCAGATGTGCTCAATCGGATCAGTTGCGACTTAGCCCGTTACTACCTATACGACGAGCGAGCAACGGAGCAAGTCACCAAGCGCCACGATGATGCACTGAAACTGCTGGATAAAATCAGCAATGGCTCAGTGACCTTGGGTTTACCGCTAACTGACACCCCCGAGGGTAGCAATACCTCCGAGGTGCAATCGGCAGGCTCTGTTTGGTCACGTAAGGCCAGTAAGGGGTTTGTATGATCTCTATTCCTGATCTCGTTATCGCTCGCCTTAAGCCTGTATTCCTTGACGTTGAAGGCTTAGTGGCGCTCGGTGATTTGCAGGATAAAAATGTGCCACGGCAAAAGCTGTTTGTGCTGGATTTACAAGAGCGTGTTGGTCCACTGGTTGAAGGAATGGGGCTTTATCGCCATACCATCGCCACGACCATTGGCGTGCTGCTTGTGGTACCTGCCCGTAATAATGCCCAGCCAGATGTGATTGCACAGCGACAACAGATCCGCGAGCTGCTTTATGGCTGGGAACCCCACAAAGATTATACGCCGCTGTACTTAAGCGGTGGCCAGTTACAACCGTCGCGCCCTGGCACAGTTGCGTGGCTCGATAAATTTACGACTGAATACACGGAGGACGCCTTAGGCGTTTAACACTATGGCACGTAAAACACGTAAAAAAGCATTACTGTTTGCCCTCGAAGCCACCTACGGCGTGGATGCGATTGCCGCAGGCGCCCCCGTGGCAGTGCTTGGGCGAGATGTAAAAGTTGTCCCCATGGCGGGCGACAATACTGAACTTAAATATGATGATGGCAAACTCGGCAATAGCCCTGAGCTTGCAACCGAAATCTATGCCACGGTTGAATTTAGTGTTGATTTAGCGGGTAGCGGTACTGCTATTACTGCACCCGCTTGGGCACCGTTAGTGAAAGCCTGTTCACGGGATATTACGCCAGGTGCGTCCAGTGTGGTGATGGCCATCAACGAGGACAGCACCGCCTCACTGACGATGTACATGAACTACCACGGTGTATTGCATGCGCTATTGGGTGCGCGCGGCACCTTTAAACTCTCGGGTAAAGCCAAAGAACTGCCGAGTTTAATGTTTACCTTTACAGGGCTATTTGTGCCAGTAACAGCGGCGGCTTTGCCTGTCACTAATTTTTCCGCGTGGCAAAAGCCTGTGCCTGTAGGGGTTAAATACAGCGCCTTTTCGTTGGCGGGTGCTCCTGCAAAACTGATTTCCTTTGAATATGACCAAGCCAATAGTGTCACTTATGCTGAGTATGTGGGCTTTGAAGAAGTGCTGATCACTGACTTTAAGCCGAGCGGCAAGATCATTATCGAAGCTGCGAGCCTTGCCGACTTCGATCCGTTTGCCCTTGCTGCCAACAACACCGAAGTCGCCATGGAGTTCAGCCACGGCCCTGCGCTTAATCAAGTGATTTGGAGCAGCTCACGGATATCACTTGGCCGCCCAGAGTATGGCGATCAGGACGGCACACTGACCTATGAAATCCCGTTTAAACCCATTTCAACCATTGACCTGTTAACTACCAAATAGGAGTCACTATGTTTGTATTTACGCAAAAACGCCTCGTTAAAGAGTGGCCAGAAACGATAAAAGTTGCTGAAGATAAAGGCGTGGTGAGCTCGCATGATATTGCCCTTGATCTCGAGCTTATCCCCGAAGATGAATGGATTGAACTCATCAAGAAAGGCCATGCAATTGCGTTTGATCGTGTGTTGCTGGGGTGGCATGGCATTAGTGATGCCAACGGTGAGTCGATGGAGGACACGGCAGAGAACCGCGCGGCACTATACCAGTGGCAGCCTTTTACGCTGGCGGTTATTCGTGGCTATCAACGTGCCGCTTCGGGTGAAGCTGCAAGAAAAAACTAACGGATGGATTACGGGCTTTGTATGCCCGTAATCCGTTAAACGATAGGGAACAGCACGAACTCGATAATGATTTAAAAGCCTTAGGGATTGAGGCTGAACCAGAGGATGAAGCCGAGGCTGTGCTGTTTTGGGATGAACACCAAAGCGCCATTGAATGGTGGTGCCAAGTGGCGGAACTGATGCGGTGGCAAGGTCGCATATGCGAGGGGTTGGATATTATGGCGGTGAAAGCTGATGCCGAAATGGCAGAACGCAAGTACAGCAAGGACGACTACTTAAGGCTGCGCCTGATTGCTAACACGGTAACTCACATCTTTAACGAGCAACTTAACGATGAATGATTTAAAGCTTGCGCTGACATTAACCGCCGATGGTCGCCAACTGGTGACCGTGGTGGGCGGTGCTAAAAAAGAACTCATCGGGTTAACGGGTGAGTTACAAGCCACAGGCACAGCGGGCAAAACGGCTGCCATTGGGCTAGATACGACGGCTAAGTCGGCGGACGTTGCCCAGCATAACTTTGCTGGTTTGTACCAATCGGCTATCGCGTTAGCCGGTGGCCTCACCGCGATGGCCGTTATTGATCGCGCTGATGAATGGGGCCAAATGGCCTCACGCATGAAGATGGCCACCACCAGTGTTGCCGACTACGAATATGCACAGTCACGCATGGTTGCCAGTGCTAACCAAACCTACCGCAGCCTGACCGAAACCCGCGAAAACTTTACTCGTATGTCGCCCATTTTGCGCGACCTTGGTTATAACCTTACCCAGTCTATTGATATCGTGGACAGCTACAGCGCTTTGCTGGTGACTAACGCCGCGAGTGCGGATAAAGCGCAGCAAGCACAGGATGCCCTGTCCCAGTCGATTCAGAAAGGCAAGGTGGAGGCCGATGCCTGGCAATCTATCTTTGGGGTAATGCCGAGTATTCTCAATAACCTCAGCGCCGCCACAGGTAAAACGGGCGCTGAGATCCGTTTATTGGGCACTTCTGGTAAGTTGTCGATTACCGACCTGACCAATGCATTGCTGCAATCACATCAACAAAACCTCAAAGCGGTAGAAGACATGCCTACCGCCGTGCGTGATGCACTGACGGCACTGGATAACGTCTATAGCGATTGGATAGGCAACAGTAACGAAGCGCTTGGGGCTACGGCGACGCTTGCCAGCGGTATTGTGGTGTTAAGCGAAAACTTTGACACCTTAGTGGATATCGTTGGGGTGGGCCTCGCCGTTGCGCTTGGACGAGGAACAGCCGCACTGGGTACCCATGCAACAAGCTTGATTGCCAATGAAGTCGCTAGTTATCGTACCCGAGCAGCTAGCGTTGCTGCAGCACAGGCAGAGCTGCAACGCGCAACTATGTTACGGGCATCCGTTATTTCAGCTGGACAAGCGATAGTTGCTGAGGCTCGGCTCACTGCTGCACGTCAAGCGCTGACCGTTGCAACAGGCACCGCCACTCTTGCTACTCGAACCTTAAACGCTGCGTTATCACTTGCAGGTGGCCCTGCTGGATTGGTGATGATGGGTGCAGCTGCTTTAGCCTATTGGGCCATGACTGCCGATAATGCCACACAGCCTACTGATGATTTGAGCAGTAAAGTTGACAGTTTAGTCGGCAGTTATCAAAAGCTGACGGATCTTGAACGTCAATCAAAAGTCCGTGTACTTGGTACCGAAATGAAAGTGTTGCGGGATGAGTTGATTGCAACCACCGCAGAGATTGAACGGCTTAATAGGGAGCCAGCCTATGATGCATTTAACGGAAGTTATCTGCGCGATGATGGCCAAATTGCACAATTAAAAGCCCGTATAGAAGAGCTGAATAAGCAGCTAGACCTTGCAAGTAAAAAGCAGCAAGCATTGTTTGCTGTGGGCATGCCAGAGATTAAAGCCGACCCTACTATAGTCGATCCCAATCTCACTAAAACCGCCGCTGAAATGTTGATCAATCTGCAAAAGCAGTTAACGCTTTATGGCCAAACGACGGAAGCGGCCAAGCTGCGCTATGAGTTGGAAATCGGTGCGCTTAAAGGGCTTGATCCGCTGATGGCTGAAAAGCTGAAAAAGGTGGCCGCCGATCTCGATGCAGCCAAGGCCGCCGAAGAACAAACCAAGAAAAATAAGGAGGCCGAAAAACAGCGCCAAGAGCAACTTAAAACCTTGCTTGGAGCCATTGATCCTGTCACCCAAGCGGCGAAGGAATACGCTAAACATGAGGCGCTATTAAAGACCTATTTTGAATCAACCAATGCGCCGATTGCTGAGCGTACTCGCTTGCTCGGCCTTCTGAAAAATCAGTATGAAGAAAGCACGCCATACAGTCAGTTACAAAATCAACTCGATCCCAAACATGCTGAGCAACAGACGCATACCAATAATTTGGATGTGCTCAATACTGAGCTGAATGATACCCCTGAGTCTGAAGCGTTAAAGCGTAATCAAATTAATGCGCTGATTGAAGCTGAGCAACGCCGCCATGCTGAGGCAATGAAGGATATTAATAAAAGTGTAAGTTTTGATTGGGATGAAATGTGGCAGAACAGTGTTGAACGCATGAGCCAAGGTATAGGTAGTGCTACCGCTGACGCATTGTTTGAAGCTAAAGATTTTGGTGATGCTACTGCACAAGTGCTAAAAGGTGTGGGTAAGGCCGCAGTACAAATGTTAGTTGAGTGGATGGCGCAAAAAGCGTTGGCGGCCGCATTTGATAATACTCTAATGACGACCAATGCCACTACAGCTGCGACGACAGCTGCAGGCACAGGCGCTGCGATTACTGCATCAATGGCCCCCGCTGCGGCAACAACGTCGATCGCAACCATGGGCAGTGGTGCCATGATAGGGATGGCAGCCATGGTGGCAGCAATGGCAATGCTACCCAGCATCATCGGTAAGTTCCATGGTGGTGGTACCATCCCCCGCGAAGGCACCTACCTGCTCGATGGTGGTGAAACGATTTACACCCGTCGCCAGCAGCAAACATTAATGAACGCCATGCAAGCCAGTGCGAACGGTGGCGGTGCAGGCCGCAGTGTGGTGGTTCAACAGAGCAATACCATCGTCGTTAAAAATGATACTGATGCTCAAACACTCGAAGATGTGCTGCCGCAATTAGTCCGAATGACTAAG
The DNA here is from genome assembly GCF_025653795.1 of Shewanella sp. SM73. Classification (NCBI taxonomy): domain Bacteria; kingdom Pseudomonadati; phylum Pseudomonadota; class Gammaproteobacteria; order Alteromonadales; family Shewanellaceae; genus Shewanella; species Shewanella sp. SM73. The sequence continues at coordinate 89,659 of NZ_JAKKRY010000016.1, read as the reverse complement.
GAGGCTGTAGTGGATGATCTCAATAATCGTGGCGAGGTGTTTCGCGCACGGGGATAGAACTCTATCCCGAAACCTTTCCAATCCAATCAATCACCTCGGCCAGTCACACTTGGGCTACACCCTGATTTAGCAGCCCATTGTTGACTGACCTATGTTAATTTTCCCTGACGATATCTACCCCACTGAATGTGTTTGGCGTTTGAAGTCGCAAACGGAAGTGTTTAGCAATCCGTTTAACAGCTCACGCCAAACATTAGAACTGCCAGGTGCAGCTTGGGAAGCCCAGCTGCGCTTTGACACGCTCACGCGCCCCAAGGGTGCCGTTCTATACGGTTTACTGGCTCAATTACGCGGTGCCTCTGGCCGCATTCTACTTTGGGATCATGCTTATGCTCAGCCAAGAGGTGCCGCACTCGGGGCTCCGGTTGTGCATGGTTCTGGTCAGGTGGGTAATCGCTTAACTATCCGAGGTTGCCAAGCGTCAACGCTGTTTCTATGCGTTGGAGATTACTTTCAATTAGGTGATCAACTCCACTTAATGACCGCTGATGCCACTGCAAATGCATTAGGTCAATGTCAGCTTTTGTTTGAATCGCCCATGCGACATATCCCCGTCGATGGTACAGCGCTGATCACCCGTAAGGCGAAAGCCGTGATGATGCTTAAAGACGATGACCAAGGTGGTCGTCGTTCTACTAAGCGACTCATTCTATCCAGTTTAACTCTCTCACTTATCGAGGACGTCAGTCTATGAATCAGTTTATGACGCCTGAAATGCAACAGTGGTTACGTCGTCCGAATATCAGTGCAATTTTAATGACTGAATTGGATTTTGCGTCTGGCATGCTGCGCCTTCACTCCGCTGTGGGTGATGCCTTGTATCAAGGCATTGTTTACAAAGGGACAGGAGTGCTGGGTAAAGTCGGCATGGTTAAGCAGTCAGGCCAAGTACAGCCCTACCGCCTACGGTTAACCTTATCGGGTATTCCCCAAGAGCTCGCGTCGATAGCCTTAACCGAGCATTACCAGAATCGCCAAGGCAGTTTGTACTTGGCCGCCCTTGATAACTTTTGTCAAATCGTGGCCCGTGACACCTTGTTTAGCGGCCGGATGGATGTGATGAACATCCGCTTAGGCAACCCGTCAACTATTCAGCTTGATCTTAATAGCCGTGGTGTGGATTGGAAGAACCCACGCAATAGCCGCTATACCGATGCCGATCAACAAGCCCGTCAACCAGGTGATAAGTTTTTTGAATTTGTCAGCCAAATGGCTGAGAAGGAAATTTTTTGGGGCGTGCCAGGTAAAGCGGTTGGCGGTTCTGGTGGCGGCGGTGGTCGTGGCACTGCGCAGCATCAAAGGTGATGAATAATGACTAACAACTTCATTGGTTTTTTACCTTATTACCGTCGCCGCCCTTTTGAATGGGGTAAATGTGATTGCTGCTTATTCGTTGCGAACTGGGTGCAAAAAATGTGCGGTTTTGACCCAGCGGCAGAGCTTCGCGGGCGTTATCACAGCAAGTTAGGCGCTACACGGGCACTACGCCGCGCGGGCTTTAACTCTATCAGTGATATTGCTGACGCTGCATTTGGTGAGCGAGTGGCCACATTAGCATTGGCGCGTGGCGATATTGCGCTGGTGATCGCCGATGATGCCCCCGCGCTCGGTATTGTGTGGGGGGCGAATGTGTGGGCTATGGGTGAGTTAGGCGTGGTGCCATTACCGCTAACTATGGCTCAGTTTGGTTGGAGGTTGCCATGCCACCAGTCATAGTTGGTATTGCGGCTGGTATTGCCGCTGCGGGGGTTGTTTCTACTGCTGCGGCTATTGCCATTGGGATTGGTGCAGCAGCACTGACCTATGCAGCTACACCTAAATTTGATGGTGGTAGTTTTGCAAATGAAGCGTTTACACAGCAACAGATGTTACGAAGCCCTGTTGAGCCTCGGCGCGGGATTTACGGGCGTGCCATGGTATCTGGCCCACTCGTGTTTGCAGAAGAAACGGGAGCTGATAATGCGTACCTCCACTTAGTGATCCCACTCGCTGGACATCGATGTGATGGTGTTGAAAAAATCTATTTTGGCGATGACGTAGCATGGGCAAATGGTGCGCTAACTTCAAAGTATGCCAGTGTTGCACGGCTAAAAGTTCACCTTGGAAATCAAACCACCTCTGATCCAGATTTAACCGCCGAGTGTCGCCAATGGACATTGGCCCATGTGGGCTTTGGGGTGACTTATCTCTATGCCCGTTTGAAGTTTGACACTAAGGTATTTCCCAACGGTGTGCCGAATATCAAAGCATTGGTACGTGGCAAACAGGTATATGACCCCCGTAAAAATACTCATAACTGGGAAGAACCTACAACGTGGGAATGGTCTGATAACTGGGCCCTGTGTTGCTTGGACTACAACCGCTTTGAGTCAGGCGTTGGGGCCGCAGCACATGAAATAGACGTCAGTTATTTTGCGGCAGCTGCCAACGATAGTGATCAACTTGTTGAATATAAAACGGGCAAGTTTGAAAAGCGTTATACCTGTAATGGTACTTATAACCAGGATGTGTCGCCTTCATCCATTATGGAGAAAATGCTAACGGCAGGCGCTGGCATGCATGTGTATGTTAGCGGCCAGTATCGGTTATATGCAGGCGTGTACCAAGGGCCTGAGGTGTTAGTACTGACCGAGGATGATGCTGCGGGTGATATTGATGTTAGGCCGTATACGCCCCGTGCTGAACTCTGTAATGCCGTGCGCGGGACATTTGTTGATCCTGAGAATTTCTATCAGCCCACGGACTTTCCGCCGTATGAATCCAGTTATTATCGCGCCCATGACGATGGCGAATATATTGATCACGATTTAGATCTGCCCTTTACTCAATCAGTATGGACTGCCCAGCGCCTAGGTAAACTGTACTTAGAGCAGAAGCGTGCAGGCATGCAAATCTCTATGCCCGTTAAAATGATTGGGGTGGCGGTGAGCGTGGGTAAAGTGGTCGGGTTGAGTCTGCCACGCCTTGGCATTGATGGCACCTTTCAAATTGTTGATTGGCAGTTTGATTACGGTAAACCCGTTAGTTTGATTTTGATTGAAACCTCCGCCGAGTTATTCGACTACGCCATGGGCAGTTATACCGAGCGCGACTTAACGCCGAATGTAATTTTGCCAAACCCTGCAACTGTCCCCACGCCAATCGGTTTGCAGTACGTTGAATATCAAGATGACCCGCAATGGCAAGGCCAACTGACGTGGAGCGCACCCGCAAATAATAGTAGTTATCGCTATGTGATCGAGGTGAGTAACGGACTTGGGGACGTGGTTTATCAAACCAATGCTGATGCTACCCGCTCGATGTTGCCTAAATTAGATACGGGTTTCTACACTGTATCACTTTGGGCGCTAAACCTCTTTGCTAACCGCTCAAATGTGCCAGCAACATTAACTATTGGTGCAACATTGCCAGCCCCTGTTATCGGGATTGCTGTGATTGCTGGGCCGTTAACCTTGACACTACGACCCACTACCGCCGCCCAAATTGCGCAAACAACACAGTTTGAGATCTTAGGTAGTATCACCAACAATATCGCTGAAGCCGCGCTTATCGGCACAGGGAAAGACGCAGTATGGCCAGATAGACACCCAAACACTCGTTACCATGTTTGGGCACGCACGATTAATAACTACGGTGTTAGCAGTTGGTATGGCCCTGTAGAAGCGACAACCTCGGCTGATAACACATCCATCATTGATCTGATTGGCAACACGTTTAAAAACTACACTTGGTTTGCTTGGGCTGATGATGCAAGCGGTACCGGATTTACTACCGTCGAAGCTAATGGTGATGGTAAAGCCTATATGGGGATCGCTCCCGATAAGCCTACAGCCAGCCCAAGTGGTAACTGGCAGGATTATACCTGGTCAAAGATTAATGCTGTGATCCCCCCAGTATTTACACCGGAGGAAGAAGCCAAGCTTGATAACCTGATGGCGGGTAAGCTGCCGTTCGCGCCGGATAAGGATATGCTGGCCGCGCAGGATGCGTTAAACAATCCGGCACTGGCTAATAATTTGATCACAGCATTATCGCTGCTGAATCAGGGGATAAACGCGCCAGCATTAGGCGGTGAAACGCCTGCCAGTGCGCAGGCTAAAGCTGATGCTGCAAAAAATGCGGCAAATAAATATACCGATGACAACTCTACCGGAGTTAATTTACTAAAAAACAGTGCTTTTCTTATGGACACCATAGGGAATACTGGTTCTTTTAGTAATATTCCTGGTTGGGAAGGATGGACTAACCAAATATCTGGGCCTATCGCTGTAGATGTGTGGCGAACAGGTGACTGGGCATTAGTGGGTGGTGCTACAGCATTACTTCTGCAATCTAGCTCTGGGACAGGTACCACGAACAAAGATTTACACTTATGGTCAGATAAAATCCCCGTTTCAGCAGGTAAGCACTTTGCTTTTAGTGGTTACTTTGGCGCTCATGGGTGCAGTGGTGCATTATTCTGTTTTTTCTATAACAGTAGTAACGAGTTACTGTTTCAAGACTCTCAATTAATTAGTTACTTAGATGGTTTCTCAGGCGGTAAAACCCTTTCAGGCTATAAGCGATTGCAGATGATAGCAACGGCCCCCGCAAATGTGTCTTATGTGCGTGTCGGCATTCGTAAATTTGATACCGATATTGGTTTAAATCAAAGCTATCTATTTTTTACTAAGATTGCAGTATGTGAAGTGAATGCAGGGGCAACAGTTGCACCACCATGGGTACCAGGTCTTGAATATACTTCTGATGTTCAAAATTCTAATGCTATTGCTGCGGCTGCTATAGATGCCTCAAATAAGGCTAATAATGCCAAGTCACAGGCCGAAGCTAATGCCGCTCTCGATGCATTAAATAAATCAAATTCAGCCCAATTAGCAGCACAAGAGTATGCTTTAGCTAAGGCAAATTTAGCTGAAGTAACAGCCAAATCCTATGCGGATGGCAAAGTATCAATTGAAGAGTCTAGGGCTATTGCCGATGCACAAGCAAAGGCTGATGCAGCTAAACAAGCGGCAATAAATGCAGCATCTGTCGATGCCACTTCAAAATCAAATTCAGCCCAATTAGCAGCACAAGAGTATGCTTTAGCTAAGGCAAATTTAGCTGAAGTAACAGCTAAGTCCTATGCAGATGGTAAGGTCACAGATGAGGAGTCTAGGGCTATTGCCGATGCACAAGCAAAAGCTGATGCAGCTAAGTTGCAGGCAATTGCTATCGCAAGTGAAGATGCTAGATCTAAAATAAATGCGATTAAAATAGGTGGAACAAACTTAGTTGACAACTCTATTATCAATATAGATTCAATAGATTACGGTTTTGGAGGCAGAACAGTCAATCTTATTGCTGGGCGGGAGTATGTATTCTCTGCGGCTGGATATTGCACACAACTAGCTATAGAACAAGGTCACTTCTTAGCCAGTATTCTCTATTTTAGTGATTGGTCATTTGCTAAGGGATTAAATAATTACTCATTAACAGAGTCTACAACTTACGCTTCATTTATTGCACCAGTGACAGGTGTTTATTATATAGCATCGTATTGCTATCCATCTGATGGTGTTAGAACAGGAACAGTACATTCAAGCTGGTATAAAGTAGAAGAGGGGAATAAACCCAGTGCGTGGTCTCCCTCCCATAATGACTTAAACGATTATGCTTTAGCTAAGGCAAATTTAGCTGAAGTTACAGCTAAAGCCTATGCTGATGGAAAAGTAACAAATGAAGAGTTAAGAGCGATTGCCGATGCGCAGGCTAAGGCTGATGCTGCAAAAAATGCGGCAAATAAATATACCGATGACAACTCTACCGGAGTTAATTTACTAAAAAACAGTGCTTTTCTTATGGACACCCTAGGGAATACTGGTTCTTTTAGTAATATTCCTGGTTGGGAAGGATGGACTAACCAAATATCTGGTCCTATCGCTGTAGATGTGTGGCGAACAGGTGACTGGGCATTAGTGGGTGGTGCTACAGCATTACTTCTGCAATCTAGCTCTGGGACAGGTACCACGAACAAAGATTTACACTTATGGTCAGATAAAATCCCCGTTTCAGCAGGTAAGCACTTTGCTTTTAGTGGTTACTTTGGCGCTCATGGGTGCAGTGGTGCATTATTCTGTTTTTTCTATAACAGTAGTAACGAGTTACTGTTTCAAGACTATCAATTAATTAGTTACTTAGATGGTTTCTCAGGCGGTAAAACCCTTTCAGGCTATAAGCGATTGCAGATGATAGCAACGGCCCCCGCAAATGTGTCTTATGTGCGTGTCGGCATTCGTAAATTTGATACCGATATTGGTCATCCTCAAAGCTATCTATTTTTTACTAAGATTGCAGTATGTGAAGTGAATGCAGGGGCAACAGTTGCACCACCATGGGTACCAGGTCTTGAGTTTACGTCAGATGTTCAAAATTCTAATGCGGTTACACAAGCAGTTAGTAACATATCAGCTGGATTGTTTGAGGCACAGATAGGGATAATCTCAACTCTGATTGCTAACTCTGCATTATTCAATGAGTTAAAATCCAAATTAGGTGCATTTGGTGGTTTAACTGCTGAAACTATAGCATCTTTAGCAATTGCGACTAATCATTTACAAGCTGGCGCAGTCACTGCCGACAAAGTTACTGCTGATACTGCCCTGGTTCAAAAGTTGATCGCAAATGTGGGCTTATTTAACCAGTTACAGGCACAGCTAGCGATGTTCGGAGGTATTAGCGCTAATTCAATTGCTACCAATGCAATCAATTCAGATAAGTTAGCAGTGAATGATGCCATGATCATTAAGTTGATTGGTGATAGTGGATTATTTAACTCTTTAAAAGCCCGAATAGGTGCCTTTGGTGGCCTGACTGCAAATGAAATACAGGCCGATACCGCACTGATTAATAAGCTTGTTGGTACCAGTGGCCTATTCAATGATCTAGCTGCTCGCTTAGCTGTATTCGGTGGGCTTACTGCTAATAGCATAGCTGCTGATGCGATCCTTGGACGTCATATAAAGGCAGGTGAAAAAATAACATCACCGATTATTGAAGGCGGTGAATTACGCTTGATTGGCACTGCTTACATGAAGGTGCAATCTGCCTCTGCTTTTGGCCCTGATGGCCTCGTTGAATGGTACGGGCCTAAACTATTAGTTAATGGTGTGCCTGACTGGGCCAATCTACGTAAATCGAATGCGATTACTTATCTTGCTGCGAACGGTGATGCCTATTTTGGCGGCTCGCTTAGTGCTGGCGTACTAAAAACCGGGGTAACAAATACTGATAAAAATCCGTATGCAGCAAATAGCTATCCAGTTACTATCGGGCCGTTTGGCTCTAATGGTAAAGCTAAAACAGTAGTTGTTTCATTTGCATTAAGTGCTTATTCACAAAATCCGACTAACCCAAACAATCCTACTCAACCACAACTATCGTGGCAGCTACAACGCAAGATAGGCTCAGGAAGCTGGGCGACAGTGAGCAGTGGTGTTTTCAATGGCACAACTTCGGCTGATTTTGAGGCTGAACCGCCAGCGCATTGGTTAGTGAGGGAAACTTGTTGGGGATCATTCACATTTACTGATAATACCAATTCAACCAGCGATTTTAACTATCGAGTATTGGTTATTAGTTATTCTCGCTACCACGCTACAAGCAACGTAAACACTCACAATTTATCGTTAATATCAACAGAGCAATAAGAGGAAGTTTTATGTCATTTACTATGCCAGCTTTAGTTTTATCATCCGGCCTAGAATTAGCTAATCCGCTATTAGTTATTTCAGAGCTGAACACCAGCAATAACACATCTTCCGCTGAACGAATGGACATTGTCACCGCCCCAGGTGAAGGGACTGAGGTTAGTCAGTCTTATAAGGTGATTGCATCAACGCACGGGGGCCGTGGCTGTAGTGCGATTGTGAGCGTTTTTAAAGACGTTGCTGCATTTGACTCAGGCAAGCCGCCAGTCGAAATTTTAAAAGATGGACGCAATACTAAAGTGTTTAGTATTAATCTCGATGAGCCAGCTTTTGATGGCATGACACCTCGCCAAGCTGCGTATGCTCACATACTCGCATTACCCGAGTTTGATGGGGCTGTTTTGGTTGATGAAGTGGAGATTTAAATCGGATTTAAATGGGGTATAAAGCTGCTAAATTATGTGATCACATTCCAAGCGTGATGTGATCACATTTCGCGCCGCGCTACAGTGGTTTACCCGTAATAACCGTGAAATGCCTTTAAGTAATCTCAAGCAAGCTATGCTACCAGCCTCAGCTGTGATGGTTGATAACCCTGTGGGAACCGCTTGTGGTTTTAGAGTTAAGCTTAACCGCGCTTGGTTATTCTTTACGCCTGGTGTGCCTTTTGAGCTGAAGCACATGGTTACAGAGCAGTTTGTGCCCTTTATTCGCGATGAGTTTAACCTTGATGCTAAGGTTGCCTTAAAGAAACTGTTGACCATAGGCCAAGGTGAGTCCGCTTTGGCAGATAAGTTAGAACCGCTAGAGCTGCCAGAAGGCATTACTATTGGTTACCGCTCTTCTATGCCGCATATTGAGATTAAGATTTTCGCCCGTGGCGAGAAGGCGATTGCGGTATTACCTCGCGTCGCTGGGCACATCAAAATGGTGCTGGGTACTGCGGTTGTGGCGGAAGATAAAGCCACCCTTGCCGAAGAAATTCATTATAAGCTGCTTAACTCAGGCTTGACCTTAAGCGTTGCCGAGTCTTGCACTGGCGGCATGATCACCAGTCAGTTAGTTGATTTCCCTGGCAGTTCATCTTACTTACAGCACGGATTAGTGACTTACAGTAATGAATCTAAAGTTCGCGTGTTAGGTGTTAATCCTTCAACCTTAGATGATCATGGTGCTGTCTCTATTGCGACTGTGGAAGAAATGGCTAAGGGGGCAAGGCAAATTTTAGATAGTGACTATGCGCTGGCAACCAGTGGAATTGCGGGGCCCGATGGTGGCACAGATGAGAAACCTGTGGGCACTGTGGCGATCGCTTTAGCAACTCGCGGCGGTGTTTATAGTCAGATGATTAAACTACCGAGACGTTCACGGGATCTGGTACGCAGTTTAAGTGCTGCAGTGGCTTACGATATGCTAAGACGTGAGCTTTTAGCTGAAGCTGTGATCGTCGATTATCAGTCGATTGGGCGATTCAGTAAGTAACTCTTATACGGGCATATACCAGTTTAAACCTGCCAACAAAAATGCTCCCGAGGGAGCATTTTAACTTCTACAGAGATACAAAAATGGCAGATTATTTAGTGAACTTAAGTACTAATTTACCTGGGGCAACTTGAATGCTTTCGGTCATTTTTGCCATCAGTGCTTGGTTACTGTCCTTGGTATCCAGCACATACACAGGCTGGTTTTCTAAGAATTGCCTTAGATAACCCATCACCTGCGGCGTGGCACTGCTAATCGCTTTTTCAATATCCTTGGGCGTTGATTCCACTTTGACTAATTCGAGTTGGCGCAGATAGACACTGTGCGTTGCGCTGTCATACCAAGGCTTTGCTTCGAAAGTCGTCGTGAGTTTGGCACTCAATGGAAAGATCGGATTCTTAATTGATACTTGAGTTGCGGCACTTACGCTCATAGTGTCAGGTTTTACACCTAGCTTGACACTGATGTCGTTAATGCGTACTTCTGCGCCAACTAATTGATTGCCTTGTTTAATCTCAAAATGGATCTCTTTACTGAGGTACTGCTCCATTTCGTGCTCGCTGATACTGTACTGCGAGACGCAGCCGCCAAGCAGTACAGTCAGTCCCAAGCAAATCGTGCGGGAAAGTTTTTTCATTAACCAGTGTTTCTCATACCCGCTGCCACACCTGCAATGGTCAGCATTAGCGCTAACTGTACATGTTCAGACGCAGGAGTTTCGGTTGTTTCCTTACGTGTCCGCGCTAATAGCTCGGTTTGTAAGAAGTTTAATGGATCGATATACGGATTTCGCAGTTTAACTGATTCGCGATTCCACGGTGTATGCGCCATTAAACTATCCGATTTTGTCAACTTAAGCACGACTTTAATGCCCAGATCTAAGCGTTGGCGCAAGGTTTCGCCTAAGTGATGCAAGTCCTTAGGTACTAAACAGGTTTCGTAGTAGCGGGCCAAATTAGGTTCCGCCTTGGCGTAGACCATTTCCAGCATTGAAATACGAGTGCTGAAGAAGGGCCATTCCCGCTCCATATCTTGCAGTAAGCCCATCTCACCACGTTCACTGGCGGCTTGTAGTGCTTCACCTGCGCCGAGCCATGCAGGTAACATCAAGCGGTTTTGCGACCAAGCAAAAATCCACGGAATGGCTCGCAGACTTTCGATCCCACCATCGACACGACGTTTGGCAGGACGGCTGCCGAGTGGCAGTTTCCCTAATTCCACTTCTGGCGTTGCCGCGCGGAAATAAGCCACAAAATCAGGTTCATCACGCACTATGCCACGGTAAGCACCCACTGATTCTTCAGCGATACGTTGCATGCAATTGCGCCACTCTTGCTTCGGCTCTGGCGGTGGTAATAGGGTTGCTTCCAATACGGCCGAGGTATACAGGGCCAAGCTTTGAACCGCGAGTTTTGGCAAGCCAAACTTGAAGCGGATCATTTCGCCCTGCTCAGTCACACGAATGCGGCCATCTACCGAACCTGGTGGTTGCGATAGGATTGCTTTGTGTGCAGGACCACCCCCGCGACCAATGCTGCCACCACGGCCATGGAATAGCGTAAGCTTGACGCCTGCTTGTTTACAGACCGCCACTAACTGCTCTTGGGCGTAATACTGAGCCCAAGCCGCCGCCATGACACCGGCATCTTTAGCCGAGTCAGAGTAACCAATCATGACTTCTTGCATGCCTTTGGTGTAACCACGATACCAGTCGATATCGAGCAAATCGGTAATACAGGCCGCGGCGTTGTTTAAGTCGCTTAAGGTTTCAAATAGCGGTACCACGCGCATTGGGTGCGAACAGCCCGTTTCTTTGAGCAAGAGTAAAACCGTTAAGACATCCGATGGCTTACCCGCCATCGAAATCACATAGGATCCAAGTGCTTTAGCCGGATGTTTAGCAATCAAACGACAGGTATTAAGCACTTCGGCCACATCGGCTGAGGGTTGCCAGTTACCTGGGATCAGTGGACGACGGTTGCTGAGTTCGCGTAATAGGAAAGCTTGTTTCTCGGTTTCATCCCAATGGTTGAAATCACCCATGCCGAGATAGCGAGTTAATTCGGCGAGCACATCGCTGTGACGGCTGGCGTCTTGGCGAATGTCGAGTCTGAGCATGTGAATGCCAAAACAGGCGAGGCGACGGAGAATATCAAGCAATAAACCGTTGGCGATTAAGCGCATACCGCAGTCGGTCAAACTCTTATAAAGCATTTCTAACGGCGCTTTGAGATCGCTTTCTTGCCAAATCAGGCTCGACTTATCGACTTCAGGATTGTGGCCTTCAATGCGCGCATTTAAATAATCTATGGTATCGCGCAGTCTTTGACGAATGGAGCGCAACACGTGGCGGTAAGGTTCGCAGCTGTTATTGGTATAAGCCTTTAACTCATCATTGGCTTCTTCCATCGATAGTTCACCGACCAGTAGGACTATGTCTTTTAAGAATAATCTGGCGGCAGCATGGCGGTTACGGTCGAGCACCTCTTGGGTGACTTTTGCGGTAACAAACGGGTTGCCATCGCGATCGCCGCCCATCCAGCTTGAAAAGCGCACTGGCGCGATATCAATCGGTAATTGCTGCCCTGTGCGTTGCTGCACTCGGTCGTTAAGTTGTCTTAAGAAGTCAGGCACCGCATGCCAGAGTGACTCTTCAATGGTGGATAATCCCCAGCGGGCTTCATCCACTGGAGTGGGGCGCTCGCGGCGGATCTCATTGGTGTGCCATATTTGCGCGATTAATTGGCGCAGGCGCAGATTGATCTGTTGACGTTCTCTATCCGACAGTTGGTCGTTTTCTTGCTCTGTTAAGCAGTCGACAATGGCGGCGTATTTTTGGATCAGGGTGCGACGGGAAATTTCAGTGGGGTGCGCTGTTAGCACCAGATCGATATCCAGTGTTTTTAGACAGTCGAGCATTTTAGCTTGGTCGACACGACCATTGAGCATGCGGCCTAGGAGTTGTTCCACTGGGTCTGGTACGCAGACAAGTTCGTCGCAATTACGACTGATAGTATGAAATTGCTCGGATAAGTTAGCTAAGTTAAGAAATTGGTTAAAAGCTTTTGCAAAAGGGACTAATTCTTCGTCTGGCAAAGCTGTCAGTAACTCGAGCATTTGCTCTCTGGCGGCTTGATCGCCTCGGCGTGAGTCTTTGGCAAGCTTACGGATCTGTTCAACCTTCTCAAGAAAAGAGTCCCCAAGATGGGTACGCATAGTATCGCCAAGGATTTGGCCTAACATACTCACGTTCGATCTTAATGACGCATACATATCTGTCATATTGTCTGCCGCGTTTACTGACATAGTTACTCCGAATAGAAAAACATAAAAATCCGCTGTGCATTTAGCCCGTTAGCACAATACCTATCACTTGGGGCTATGGTCAACAGCAGAACTTATAACTTATACGACTGGCTTATCCGATATGCAACCAATCACGGTATTTGATGAAGAATATTCAATAGAAATGCGAAGTCACGCAATATTTTTTGATGATTAGTGCAAGTGAATATGAAGTGCATCATTTTATGCTTTGCAGACATGTATCTTAGCTGTTAATGAAAAGGACTGATTTTGACTCATGTTGACCCTGGATAACTGTGTTATTAACGAGTTAGCTGAATGGGAACTGTGTCTTCGATATCCTAATTTGAGCTTAAAAGATGAAAATAAATTAAAAATATATATTCACATATATTGCATAAGTAGATCTTTGTGGTAGTCTAGCCATCAGTTGAGATAAGTCACCCCCTGTGACCTGTAGAGTGAATATCATGATGCACAGTATTAGCCTGACAGTGAATAAAATAACGACCTATTACGATTTCCTGCGACGATAGTCTTGTCATCATAGATATGCGCGGTTGCGTGTAAGCTATTCATCTACTCTTTAAGTTTCTTTGATTCGGTTAATAAGACAAAAACATGAAAAATATCGCCATTATTGGTGCCAGTGGTTACACAGGCGCGCAACTGACCGCTTTAATCGATGCAGAAGCAGATCTGACGATTCAGGGTTTGTATGTTTCTGAAAACAGTTTAGATAAAGGTAAACCTTTAGCGGATTTGTATCCTAGCTATAGCCATATCGTATTAACGCTGTCGCCATTGTCCGATGAAGCTAAGGCAAAAATCGTTGCCGAAGCGGATGCCGTGGTGCTCGCGACTGAGCACTCGGTGAGCCTGCATTTAGCGGCTTGGTTTTATAGCCAAGGGTTAGCGGTATTCGATTTAAGCGGTGCTTATCGTTTTAGCGATGTGGCGCAATATCCGAAGTGGTATGGCTTTGAGCATGAATATCCTGAAGTTTTAGCCAAAGCCGTGTATGGCCTTGCCGAATGGAATGCTAAAGAAATCGCTGCGACTAAGATGATTGCCGTGCCAGGTTGTTACCCGACCGCATCATTGACAGCGTTAAAACCGCTAGCGAGTTTACTGACATCGGCTTATCCGGTTATCAATGCCGTGAGCGGCGTAACAGGGGCGGGCCGTAAAGCGCAGTTACACACCAGTTTTTGTGAAGTGAGCCTGACACCTTACGGCGTATTAGGCCACAGACATCAACCCGAGATCGCCACTCAGCTTGGCCAAGAAGTGATATTTACACCGCACCTTGGTAACTTTAAGCGTGGCATTTTAGCGACCATTACCGTACAGCTAAAACCAGGTACTACGACTGCCGATGTGGCCGCGGCCTATAGCGTGTATGACAAGGCGCCATTGGTCACCGTGAAGCACAATCAGTTCCCGAAAGTAGACGATGTGGTGCTGACACCTAACTGTCACTTAGGTTGGAAGTTTGATGAGAATAGCGGTTACTTAGTGGTAGCCAGTGCCATCGATAACTTGATGAAAGGTGCTGCCAGCCAAGCGCTGCAATGCATAAAGATTCATTTTAACCTTTAATTCTTCATCCTTATTTAAGAGAGTCGTCAAGATGTCTACAAACAACTCAGTATTAGTGCTTAAAGTGGGCGGCGCGCTGCTGCAATGTGAAATGGGGATGGCGCGATTGATGGATACGGCTGCGGCTATGTTAGCCAATGGTCAGCAAGTGTTGATGGTGCATGGCGGCGGCTGTCTGGTGGATGAGCAGCTAGCAGCGAATGGTATGGAAACCGTCAAGTTAGAAGGTTTGCGTGTGACTCCGCCCGAGCAAATGCCGATTATTGCCGGCGCACTTGCGGGTACTTCGAACAAAATTCTTCAAGGCGCAGCGACTAAGGCTGGCATTGTGAGTGTGGGCATGAGCCTCGCCGATGGCAATACTGTTTCGGCTAAGATTAAAGATGAGCGTTTAGGCCTAGTGGGCGAAGTCACGCCAAACGATGGCACTTATCTTAAGTTTATCCTCGCCCAAGGTTGGATGCCGATTTGTAGCTCTATCGCCATGATGGACGATGGCCAAATGCTTAACGTCAATGCTGATCAAGCTGCGACGGCCTTAGCCAAATTAGTGGGCGGCAAGTTAGTGCTACTGTCGGATGTTTCTGGGGTGCTCGATGGTAAAGGCCAGCTCATCCACAGTTTAAATGGCAAGCAGATAGCAGACCTTGTTAAGCAAGGTGTGATCGAAAAAGGAATGAAGGTCAAAGTTGAAGCTGCGCTCGAAGTCGCACAGTGGATGGGGCAGGCGGTACAAGTTGCCTCGTGGCGTGATGCAAGCCAATTAATCGCATTAGCAAAAGGTGAAGCCGTAGGAACACAAATCCAACCATAAGTGGAGTAGGTTATGAAGCATTTACTATCGATAAAAGACTTAACCCAGAAGCAGTTACAGGATCTAATTGCCTTGGCAAAAACGATTAAAGCCAATCCGGCTGAGTATCGTCATGCGCTGGATGGCAAGAGTGTGGTGATGTTATTTGAAAAGCCCTCACTCAGAACACGCGTTAGCTTTGATATCGGTATTAATAAGCTCGGGGGCCACTGTTTATACCTAGACCAGCAAAATGGTGAACTGGGAAAACGGGAATCGGTTGCTGACTTTGCTTCTAACCTGTCATGTTGGGCCGACGCAATTGTGGCGAGAACCTATTCACACACCACTATCGAACAATTAGCCGAGTTCGGCTCAGTGCCCGTGATCAATGCGCTGTCGGATCTTTATCATCCTTGCCAAGCCTTAGCTGACTTTTTAACACTGGCAGAGCAGTTTGAGGATGTCAGTAAAGCTAAATTAGCTTATGTTGGTGATGGTAATAATGTCACTAACTCGCTGATGTACTGTGCGGCTATTCTCGGTGCCACCATGATAGTGATCTGCCCAGCGGGTCACTTTCCTGATGGCTACGTAGTGGCAGAAGTGCAAGAGCTCGCCAAACGATATGGCGGCAAGATAGTGCTGACTTCAGATATCGATGCGATTGAAGGTCACGACGCTATTTATACTGATACTTGGATTTCAATGGGCGATCCAACGCCTTTGTCTGATATCAAAGCGAAGTTTGCACCATACCAAGTAAACAAAGCTTTGATGGCGAAAGCGGGCGCTAACTTCTTTATGCATTGTTTGCCCGCCCACCGTGGTGTAGAAGTAACAGATGAAGTGATGGACGGTGCAGGATCCTTAATTCTGCAACAAGCCGAAAATCGGATGCATGCCCAAAATGCGGTACTGGTAACCTTATTTAGTTAAATTAACCCTGTTTAGCAGCCTGTTTTCTCCTTAAGAGAAACGAGTCATAGGAATTTAAGATGTCTATCGAGATAAAAAATACTGGCGTGAAAAAAGTGGTTTTAGCCTATTCAGGTGGTCTAGATACCTCGGCCATTATTCCTTGGTTAAAAGAAAACTACGATAACTGTGAAATCATCGCATTCTGCGCCGACGTTGGCCAAGGCGAAGAAGAGCTGGTTGGCTTGACTGAAAAAGCTTTAGCTTCAGGTGCTTCTGAATGTCATATCGTCGATCTAAAAGAAGAATTCGTTAAAGACTATATTTACCCAACGATTGCGAGCGGTGCGATTTACGAAGGCACTTATTTACTCGGTACGTCAATGGCGCGTCCTATTATTGCCAAAGCGCAGGTTGAAGTGGCTCGTAAAGTGGGCGCCGATGCTCTGTGTCACGGTTGTACCGGCAAAGGTAACGACCAAGTGCGTTTCGAAGGTTGCTTCGCCGCATTAGCACCTGATTTAAAAGTGATTGCACCATGGCGTGAATGGACTATGCAGAGCCGTGAAGATCTGCTGGCCTATTTAGCTGAACGTGACATCAAGACGTCAGCGTCAGCGACTAAAATCTATAGCCGTGATGCCAACGCTTTCCATATTTCCCATGAAGGTGGTGAGTTAGAAGATCCATGGAACGAGCCAAGCAAAGGCGTATGGACACTGACTGCCGATCCTGAAGATGCACCGAACAAGCCTGAATATGTGTCGCTAGAAGTAGAACATGGCCGTATTACTAAAGTGAATGGTGAAGCCCTAACGCCTTATGCTGCACTGATGACATTAAACGCGATTGCTGCGCCACACGGTGTGGGTCGTATCGACATCACTGAAAACCGTTTAGTCGGCATGAAGTCTCGTGGCTGTTATGAAACACCCGGCGGCACTGTGATGTTCGCAGCACTACGTGCGATTGAAGAGCTTGTACTCGACAAGACTAGCCGTAACTGGCGTGAGCAAGTCGCCGCACAAATGGCGCATTTAGTGTATGACGGCCGTTGGTTCACACCACTGTGTAAGTCACTGTTGGCAGCATCTGAGTCATTGGCTGAGTCAGTTAATGGTGAAGTTGTGGTAAAACTCTATAAAGGCCAAGCGAGCGCAGTGAAGAAACGTTCACCCAACAGCTTGTACTCTGAAGCGTTTGCCACCTTCGGTGAAGATCAAGTTTACGATCAAAAGCATGCAGAAGGCTTTATCCGCCTGTACTCATTAGCGAGCCGCATCCGCGCACTCAACGCTAATGACGTTAAGGGTAAGTAATAGGTCGTGTAAAAGGGCGCCTAGCGCCCTTTTTTGTTTTTAGGTTTTGATTTAGTTTTTGATTCAGATGAGTCGATTTTAAATAAGCAGTGAGTAAGGGGAGTTAGCATGGCTTTATGGGGTGGAAGATTTCAGGGCGAAACGAGCGCGCTATTCAAATTATTCAACGATTCGTTGCCTGTGGATTATCGCTTGTTCGAACAGGATGTGGTCGGCTCCATTGCTTGGGCGGATGCGATTGCCAGCGTGGGAATTATCACAGCCACAGAATGCAGTGACTTGAAAAAAGCGCTTAATGACTTACTGGTGGAAGTACAGGGCGATCCGGCGATTATTCTCGCCTCGGGCGCTGAAGATATTCACAGTTTCGTCGAGTCGGCCTTGATTGCCAAAGTGGGCGATCTCGGTAAGAAATTGCACACCGGTCGTAGCCGTAACGATCAAGTTGCCACCGATTTAAAGCTTTGGTGTCAATCCGAAGGCAAAGCATTACTCGCGCGCCTTCAAGGTTTACATGCTGAATTACTGGCGTTGGCTGAGCGTGAATTTGATGCGGTAATGCCGGGTTATACTCACTTGCAGCGCGCGCAACCTGTGACATTTGGCCACTGGTGTTTAGCGTATGTGGAAATGACTGAGCGGGATATCAGCCGTTTAAGCGATGCGTTAACCCGCGCTAATACCTGTCCTTTAGGTTCTGGAGCATTAGCAGGCACAGCTTATAAGATGGATCGACATGCTCTGGCCGCGGCGCTGAATTTTGCCTCGCCAACGCTGAATAGCTTAGATAGTGTATCAGACAGAGATCACGTGGTAGAGCTTTGTTCAACCGCATCGATCAGCATGATGCACTTAAGCCGTATGGCTGAAGATTTGATTTTCTTTAACTCAGGTGAAGCGAACTTTATTTCCCTGAGTGATGAAGTGACCTCGGGTTCATCCCTGATGCCACAGAAGAAAAATCCAGACGCATTAGAGCTTATCCGTGGCAAAACTGGCCGGGTGTATGGCAGCTTAGTGGGCATTCTCACTACGATGAAAGCGCTGCCTTTGGCGTACAACAAAGATATGCAGGAAGATAAAGAAGGCCTGTTTGATGTGGTCGATAGCTGGGCAATTTGCCTCGATATGGTGGCGTTAGTGTTGTCAGGTTTGAAGGTCAATCGTCCTAATGCACTGTTAGCCGCACAGCAAGGTTATGCAAATTCTACTGAGCTTGCGGATTATCTCGTGTCTAAAGGCATGCCTTTCCGTGAGGCGCACCATGTTGTGGGTGAAGTCGTGGTTGCTGCGATAGCGAAGCAAATTCCGCTTGAGGATTTCTCCTTGGCCGAATTAAAAACTTTTGCCGCTATCATTGAAGATGATGTCTATCCAAACCTGACTATTGAAGCTTGTTTAGCGAAACGTGACGTACTCGGTGGTACTGCATTGCCACAAATTCAGCAGGCGATTGCGGCCAAGAAAGTACGTTAGCGAGTTATTCAAATCCACAATTCAAGCCAATAAAAAACGCGACATTAGGTCGCGTTTTTTATTGGGCCACAATTAGTGGTAATGACTTTTTAGCATTTGTTTATTGGAATAAATCATCAGTTGGTGCATCGATGAATAAATTGTTTTCATCCTGAGTTTCGCTGATGTATTCCTTCGGCTCTGTACCTGAAATAAAGTACTCGAACGCACTGGTATAGTCGGTTTTACGGGTCAGTTTACCCGTCGCTAAATCGATGCGTACCGAAACTATGCCTTCTGGTGGAATCGAGGTTGTTTCAGGTGTGCCTTGTAAGACACTGTTCATAAATTCGTTCCAGCCCGGACCAGCTGTTTTCGCACCCGCTTCGGCGCCAGTTATCTGATCTTTTTCGCCGTTTGCATTCCATGCGGTTCTGCCAAGTTGGCGACCGTGATCGTCGAAACCGACCCAGAAAGTGCTAGTGATGACTGGGCTAAAACCACTGAACCAAGTGTCGCGCGATTCGTTTGTGGTACCCGTTTTACCTGCAATATCATGGCGCTTAATCAATTTTGCCGCGCGCCAAGCCGTACCTTGCCAACCCGTGCCTTTACTCCAATCGCCGCCGCCCCAGATCACGCTCTTCAGTGCTTCGGTAATGAGGAATGCCGTTTGCTCTGAAATAATTTGCGGAGCGTAGCGACCAGTTTGTTCGAAACACTGCGCAACGGGGGCACTAGGTTCTGCACCAGAGTCTCCACTTACGCTGAACGCCATAGGATCGCTCAGTGTAACTGGTTGGCTAAGACTTTGGCTAGGCTTACAGGCCAATGTAGGATTCGCTTTTTCGATAACATTGCCGTAAGCATCTTCTACGCGATCAATATAGAAAGGTTCGAGTAAGAAACCGCCGTTAGCAAATACGTTAAATGCAGTAACTACTTGCAATGGCGTGACTGAAGACGAACCTAATGCAATCGATTCGTTGCGAGGTAAGTCGTTAGGATCAAAACCAAATTCAACGAGTTGAGCAATGGTTTCGTCGAGTCCGACATGGCGCATTGCACGCACAGACATAACGTTAATAGATTGCGCTAAACCCACACGTAAACGAGTTGGGCCGCCATAGATATCGGGTGAATTTTTAGGGCGCCATGCAGTGCCTTGGCTGATATCGGGTTTATTAATTGGCGCATTGTCTATGAGGGTCGCTAAGGTAAAGCCTTTCTCTAATGCTGCGGCATAGATGAAAGGTTTAATATTCGAACCTAATTGACGTTTCGCTTGAGTCACTCGGTTGTATTGGCTTTGGCTAAAGCTATAACCACCAACTAAAGTGCGAATAGCACCATTTTTGGGGTCGAGTGATACTGTTGCGCTGGCGACTTCTGGTACTTGCGATAGTTGCAAATATTGGCCGTTATCACGGATCCAAATACGTTCGCCGACCTTGAGCATGTCAGAAGCTGATTTCGGTACACTGCCTTGACGCTTATCAGTAATAAACTTACGTGCCCACTTCAATCCATCCCAAGTAATGACTTTGGTCTCGCCCTTGGCGGTCATTATGCTGGCTTGCTGATCTGCAATGCTGATGACTGCGGCGGGTTGCAATTCTTGTACTGAAGCAATCTTGGCTAGTTCAGTTTTGATTTGAGCAGGCTCAGGTTTTTCGTCCGTCCACAATACGGCAGCAGGACCACGGTAGCCATGGCGTTCATCATAGGCATAGACGTTATTACGCAGTGCCTGTTGAGCTTTAAGTTGTAGATCCGATGAGATAGTCGTATAGACGTTGTAGCCATTGGTATAGGCCTCTTCTTCACCGTACTTCTGTACCATGTAATCCCGAGCCATTTCAGAAATATAAGGGGCATAGAGATCAATTTCAGCGCCATGATATCTGGCCACCAATGGCTCTTGTAGTGCCGCTTGGTATTCGGTTTGGCTGATGTAGCCGACTTCATTCATCCGCATGAGGACGACATTACGGCGAGCCAATGCACGCGAAGGTGACGTGATTGGATTGAGTGTAGAGGGCGCCTTGGGTAGGCCTGCAATAACGGCCAGTTCAGATAAGCTGAGTTCCTGCACGTTTTTACCGAAATACACTTGCGCAGCAGCCCCAACACCGTAGGCCCGTTGGCCTAAGTAAATGCGGTTTACGTAGAGCTCTAAAATTTCATCTTTGGTGAGTAACTCTTCAATATGATAGGAGATAAAAATCTCCTTCACTTTACGAATAATAGTCTTATCGCGGGTTAAGAAGAAGTTACGTGCGACCTGCATGGTAATCGTACTCGCACCTTGCTTTTTCTCACCAGTGGTCAACATCACTAATGCGGCGCGAAGCACGCCAACAGGATCTATACCACCATGTTCATAAAAGCGGGCATCTTCGGTTGCGATAAACGCCTGTAGCAGAGGTTTTGGCACTTCGTCTAACGTTAGTGGAATGCGACGTTTCTCACCGAATTGAGAAATAAGTTTGCCGTCACTACTGTAAATACGTAAAGGTGTTTGAAGTTGCACATTTTTTAGTGTTGAAACATCCGGTAAATCCGGCAAAACATAAAAGTATGCTGCCACAATGGCGCCTACGCCCAAAAGGGCTAGACTGAATAGTGCTATAACAATACGTTTTAACCACTTCACCAAAATTTATCCTAATGTTCTGTTAAGTGCGACAGTATATAAGGCGCACACGTCTTGGTGAAGTAAAAACGTGAGACTCATAAAATAGCATTTGTAAAATGATGAAACATTCGATACAAGTAAGTATAACAAGTTGATTTTGTGCTAATCTCTTTTACTGAAATATAAATAAAAAAGTGACAATGGATATGCTTTCAAATTTATGGAAGCGTCAGGCTCCGCAGATGGTGGGAATCGATATCGGTTCCCATGAAGTTAAGGCCATTTTGTTGAGTAAGACTGCTGACGGATACAAAATATTGAGTCATGCCGCGGTACCCATTAAGAAGGGGGCCGTTAACGATCATGATATTCGTGATGCTGATGCCGTTGTTGAATGCCTTAAGCAAATAAAACGTAGCCTGCCTAAATCCGTTAAATATGCCGCTGTTTCTGTTTCGGGTTCTGCTGTGATGACGAAAGTGATCTACATGGATGCCTCCCTTAGTGAGGAAGAAATGGAGGCACAGATAGAAATTGAAGCCGATAACCTTATTCCGTATTCACTCGATGAAGTTAGCATAGATTTTGAAACGCTAAACGTAAACAGTACCGATCCTACTAAAGTTGATGTGCTGTTGAGCGCATGCCGCACTGACAATATTGATGTCAGAGTCGATGCGCTGGATAGCGTGGAACTTGAAGCTAAAGTGGTGGATGTTGAAGGTTACGCTCTAGGTAGAGCTGCCGAGTTAATTCTGGCCCAGCTTCCAGAAGGAGCGAAACATAAAGCCGTCGCTATGGTTGATATCGGCGCGAATATGACAACTTTCTCTGTGGTTGAATCGGGTGAGACGACTTTTATTCGTGAGCAAGCTTTCGGTGGTGAGCAATTTACTCAGTCAATATTATCCTTCTATGGCATGTCTTATGATCAAGCAGAGAAAGCAAAGATTGAAGGCGACTTACCACGAAATTATATGTTTGAAGTTTTGTCACCTTTTCAAACTCAGCTATTACAACAAATAAAACGTACGCTACAGATTTATTGCACTTCCAGCGGTAAAGATAAAGTCGACTACCTCGTATTATGCGGTGGAACATCTAAATTAGAAGGTATGGCTAATTTACTGACGAATGAATTGGGTGTTCACACTATTATCGCCGATCCTTTTCAAGGGTGTTTGCATGCCGATGAGTCGGTTAAAAGTGCGCTGCAACCTACAATCAGCAAATATATGGTTGCTTGTGGCTTAGCATTGAGGAGTTACGGTCAATGGCGAACATAAACCTACTCCCTTGGCGAGAAGAGGCGAGAGAAAAACAAAAGCGCGACTATATTGGTATTTTAGCGGCAGTATTTTTAGCGTCGGCGATTTTAGTCTATGTCGCAGTATCTTTATTAGATGTTATGACAGATGAGCAAAAAGCACGTAACGCTTATTTGCAATCGGAAATCAGTCTGCTTGAAACACAAATTTCTGAGATCAAGAAAATTACTGAACGTAAGAAAGACATTGAGCGGCGTACAGAAATTATTCTTAATCTACAGCAATCCCGTAATTTGCCTACTCACGTGTTAGATGAGCTTGTTCGAATTGTACCTCCAGGAATATATCTGTCTAGCCTAGAGAAAAAGGGCAGTTTGTTGCTGATTGAAGGGCGTAGTGAATCGAACAATAATGTCGCCAACATGATGCGAAAAGTGAAAACTTCCGAATGGTTAACCGATCCTAATATGCAGTCGATCGTGACCCAAAATGAAGAGTTACGGCAATTACAGCGTTTTAGTTTGAGAGTCACTATTAAAGGCGCGAGTGTAGATGAGCCTGAGAAAATGACAAAAGGAGCGAGTAAATGAAACTCGATCTAAGTCAATTTAATGATATCGACTTTGAAAATATTGGTGGTTGGCCAAATCAAGTTAAAACCTTTTTCGCGATCCTTTTAGCACTCTGTGTTTTTGCTGCGGGATATTTATTGGTCGTCTCCGATTCGGTAGATATTTATACCGCAGAGCAAGATAAAGAAGCGCAGCTTAGAGATGATTTCAAGAATAAGTATCAACTTGCGGCAAATTTAAAACTCTACCGAGAGCAGCTAGCGACGATGGAAGTGCAGTTTGCAGAGTTACTGAAGATGCTGCCATCTGAAAATGAAATGCCAGGTTTGCTAGACGATTTAACTTTTGTTGCAACGGATGCAGGACTCAAAATTAATAGTTTGAATTGGGAGGCCGAAATTCAGCGGGATTTCTATATTGAGTTTCCAATTAAAATGTCTGTGACGGGAGATTACCATCAGCTAGGTAGTATGGTGAGTGGTGTCGCTAAGCTGCCGCGTATCGTCAGCCTCCATGATTTCACCATTAAGCGAGATGAAGCCGGCAACTTAGCAATGGATATCTTAGCCAAGACATACCGCTTTAAAGAAGGGGCTGAATTACCGCCTGAAAAACCTGCTAATAAGGGGAAGAAATAATGAAATTCTTACCTTTGTTAGCCTTGAGTCTTTTTTTAATGGGTTGTGTTGGCGATCGTAGTGATTTAGAGCTATTTGTTACTACAACCAAAGCGCAACACGTTGCTCATATCCCGCCCTTGAAAGAGCCGCCAAGATTTGAGCACTTTGCCTATCAAGCCGAGTTAATGCGTAGCCCTTTTGTACCACCTTCGCGTGAGTTAACGGAAGAAGTTGTTGATACCAGCAAAGATTGTTTACAACCGGACTTAAAGCGTCGAAAAGGACGATTAGAAACTTATCCTTTAGATAATTTAAAAATGCGTGGCACCTTAAGTGAAGCCGATACAACTTGGGCATTAGTTGAAACAAATGACGGCAGTGTTTATCGGATGGGCGTTGGTGAGTATTTAGGTCTGTTTAATGGACGCATTTCTAAAGTTACTTCACAAAATGTCGAAGTAGTAGAATTAATTCCAGATGGTTCAGGTTGTTGGTCCGAAAGGACGAGCAATTTAGAACTTTCTGGAGAATAACGAGCGAAGGATGAGGGAATAATGAAATCTTCTGCCGCGATAAAAGTCCCGTTAATTTCTTCAGGCTTAATCAAGTCTGTTATTGGGATCGCATTGGTATTTGGCATTTTGCCATCGAGTTATGCTGCAAACCGATTAATGGATGTTAAGTACCATGCCTTGGTTGACCATCAGTTAGAGCTAGAGTTGGTATTTGAAGAAGCGGTCACTCCGCCAGTTATTGACTCTAATGCCTCGCCTGCAGAGCTCGTATTAACCTTTGATAATAGTATTTCTGGTTTATCTAAGGATCGCTTACCCATTAATCAAGTCGGTGTAACTGACATGATGACTGAGCAGCAAGATACTCGTCTTAAAGTCACCTTAGGTATGTCCAAAGTGAAACCTTACCAAGGTTCAGTCATGGGCAACTCATATCGACTCACTATTAATGATGAGGTTGCAGGCGCTCAGACTCAGGCAGAAAATCCCTTCGTTAACAGCATTAAAAATATCGATTTTCGTCGTAATGAAAATGGTGGCGGTGAGTTATTAGTCTATTTGAATAACCGCTCGGTTGCCGTTAACGTTGAGCAAGTGGGCGCTAAACTCGAAGTTAAGTTATATAACACTGATATTAATAGTGATCTGCTTTATGTTATGGATGTGAAAGATTTTTCAACACCAGTAAAAAGCTTCGAGACATTTAAAGAAGATCTAACAACGCGCATTTTAGTTGATATTGCTGGGGAATATGAGTTCAGTTATAAGCAAGAGGATAATCTCTTTAGACTCTCGATGAATAAAGTTGAGAGAGTTGCCGCCAAGAAAGATGTTAAAAAATACAATGGCCGTACTTTGTCGCTTAACTTTCAAAATATCCCTGTACGTACTGTTTTGCAGATCATTGCTGACTATAACAATTTTAACTTAGTCACGAGTGATACTGTTGAAGGCAACATCACCTTGAGATTGGATGATGTGCCCTGGGACCAAGCATTAGATTTGATTCTACAAACCAAAGGCCTAGATAAACGTATCGAAGGCAACATCTTAATGGTGGCACCGAGCGAAGAGTTGGCTATTCGTGAAAGCCAAAATCTCAAAAATAGGCAAGAAGTTAAAGAGCTAGCACCTTTGTATTCTGAGTACTTGCAAATTAACTATGCCAAAGCGATCGACATTGCTGAGCTGCTGAAAAGCGCAGATTCTAGTTTACTCTCGCCACGCGGCTCAGTCGCGGTCGATGAACGTACCAACACTGTACTTGTGAAAGATACGGCAGAAACGATTGAGAACATCCATCGTTTAGTCGAAGTACTCGATATCCCTATTCGTCAAGTACTGATCGAGTCACGTATGGTAACGGTCAAAGATGATGTCTCTGAAGACTTAGGCATACGTTGGGGCGTAACGGATCAGCAGGGCAGTAAGGGAACCTCTGGTACATTAGAAGGTGCTCAGAGTATTGCCAACGGTATCATTCCAACTCCTGACCAACGTCTGAACGTTAATTTGCCTGCGGCAGTGACCAATCCAACAAGTATCGCATTCCACGTTGCTAAGTTGGCAGATGGTACTATTCTTGATTTGGAATTGAGTGCGTTAGAGCAAGAAAATAAAGGTGAAATTATCGCCAGCCCTCGTATTACTACCTCTAACCAAAAGGCGGCTTATATTGAGCAGGGTGTGGAGATACCTTATGTGCAGTCGACTTCAAGCGGTGCAACCTCGGTCACTTTTAAAAAAGCCGTGTTGTCCTTGCGAGTTACACCACAAATTACACCAGATAACCGCGTTATTTTAGATTTGGAAATCACCCAAGACTCTCAGGGCAAGACGGTTGACACACCAACGGGTCCCGCTGTCGCCATCGATACTCAACGTATTGGCACTCAAGTGCTAGTTGATAACGGTGAAACTATAGTCCTTGGTGGTATTTATCAGCAAAACTTGATCAGCCGTGTGAGTAAAGTCCCTATTCTCGGCGACATTCCCTTAGTCGGTTTCCTGTTTAGGAACACAACAGACAAAAATGAGCGTCAAGAGCTACTTATTTTCGTAACCCCCAAAATAGTCGGTGAGAAGATCTAAGCACTTGCTATGTATCGACTAAAGCCAGCAGTGATTGCTGGCTTTATTATTACTGAAATACAATTCTTTGCATAAATAGCGCACATGGCTTGCCATAGTAGACCCTAAGCTGAGATAATCCTCGGTCAAGTCTCATAAGAGCAAGGTAACATATAGGTCGGCTTGATGTTGAGTCGATATAGGCATACTTTTCAATAAGATTCAGACGTACAAGAAATGGCTGAAAAACGTAATATTTTTCTGGTAGGCCCTATGGGCGCAGGTAAAAGCACAATTGGTCGCCATCTGGCGCAAATGCTGCATTTAGAATTCCACGATTCGGATCAAGAGATTGAACAACGCACAGGCGCTGATATTGCTTGGGTGTTTGACGTCGAAGGTGAAGAAGGCTTCCGTCGTCGTGAAGCTCAGGTTATTGCTGATTTGTCTGAGAAACAAGGTATCGTCCTTGCCACCGGTGGTGGTTCAGTACAAAGCAAAGATATCCGTAATCATCTGTCTGCTCGTGGCATTGTGGTTTACCTGGAAACCACTATCGACAAACAGGTTGCTCGTACTCAAAGAGACAAGCGACGCCCATTATTGCAAGTGGATGATCCTCGAGAAGTGTTGGAGAATCTTGCAGAGATCCGTAATCCATTGTACGAAGAAATTGCCGATGTGATTGTCAAAACCGATGATCAAAGCGCAAAGATCGTCGCAAATCAGATCATTGAGCAATTAGGTTTTTAGGCAGAATTTATGAAGCAAATTCAGGTTGATTTAGGTGTACGTAGTTATCCCATTTACATTGGCCAGAATTTGATGAGTGATGGCGAGACTTTGTCTCGCTACCTGCTTAAAAAACGTATTCTTATCGTCACCAATGAAACTGTCGCGCCTTTGTATCTTAAACAGATACAAGAGACGATGGCTTCGTTTGGTGAGGTAGAGAGTGTTATCCTTCCCGATGGCGAACAATTCAAAGACTTAGCACATCTAGATACTATTTTTACTGCACTGCTGCAGCAAAACTATGGTCGAGATTCTGTGCTGGTGGCTTTGGGTGGCGGCGTGATTGGTGATATGACGGGCTTTGCCGCGGCATGTTATCAACGTGGGATCGATTTTATTCAAATTCCGACAACTTTATTGTCGCAGGTGGATTCTTCCGTCGGCGGTAAAACGGCTGTTAACCATCCTCTTGGTAAAAACATGATTGGGGCCTTTTATCAGCCACAAATCGTGCTTATCGATACTTTATGTTTACATACGCTTCCAGCGCGCGAGTTTGCGGCGGGAATGGCGGAAGTCATCAAGTATGGCATCATGTGGGATGCTGATTTTTTTCAATGGCTTGAAGATAATGTAACGGCGCTAAAAACTTTAGATGCCGAAGCATTAGTTTATGCTATCTCTCGTTGCTGTGAGATTAAAGCTGATGTGGTTAGCCAAGATGAAACTGAGCAGGGCGTGCGTGCTTTGTTGAATCTGGGTCATACCTTTGGTCACGCGATTGAAGCCGAAATGGGCTACGGTAATTGGCTACATGGTGAAGCCGTGTCAGCTGGCACAGTCCTTGCTGCTAAAACAGCTAAGGCACTGGGGCTTATCGATGAGTCAATCGTTTGTCGTATCATACAGTTACTACAAGCTTTTGATCTTCCAGTGAGTGCGCCGGAATCTATGGATTTCGACAGTTTCATTCAACATATGCGACGCGATAAAAAAGTTTTAGGCGGTCAGATTCGACTGGTGCTCCCAACGGCAATAGGCCGCGCGGATGTGTTTAGTCAAGTCACAGAATCTACCCTTGAACAGGTTATTCGCTGCGCATAAAAACTGTGTGGTGGGCGAGTGACGTTTCAGGGTTCTGTCTTGCTTCCTTCTCAGGAAGCCCTCATACAAAGAATGCATCATGTTGCCAGTTATAGCGATCAGCTGCTGGTGCTTTCTGGTGTCAGCGGTTCAGGAAAAACGACCTTAGTTACCGGATTAGCGACCGATTTTGACGAGTCAAATGCGGCATTTGTGATTTGTCCTATGCATGCCGATAACGCTGAGATACGCCGCAAAATTCTAGTCCAGCTAATTTCATCCCCTATTTTTGACGACGACATTCCCCTCGCCGATACCCTGTTGCGGCTTGCGAGCACGCAAACTAAACCCCTACATATCATTATCGATGATGCGCATTTATTGCCTAAGGCGCTATGGGCTGAGTGCATTATTCTCAATCAAATTCAGTGTGCGGGTAAGAATATTGCCGTCACGCTCACGGTTCCGCCGGCATTCTTAGCGGACCTATTGCCACAATTACCCGAGCAATTGCGGCGGCAAATATTGCCTATCAGTATTGAGCCGTTAACCATGCCAGAGCGTGAAGCTTTGTATCAAACATTGCTGAGATACAGCGATCAAAACCCTTTTACGCCAAGGGAAATCGTACGCAGTCAGCTTGAGAAGCAAACGGGTACGCCGCAAGAAGTGGTCAATCTGTTAGATAAAGCCTTGCATAGCCCGCAAGAGAAAACATCTTCTTGGATGAAATATAAAGCTGTGATGGTGACAGCTGTGAGCATGTTGTTAGCGCTAGGTATTTGGCTTGGTGTTACTCAACCATTTTCTGAAGAGCAAGCCATAGAGACTGCGACTTTTCCTGCGATAGATTCACCCGCTTTCTTGTCCTATGGGCAAAAAATCTTAGCCCCCTATTTTGCTCTGCGCGCTGAACAATTAAAGTTTGCCGCCGTAACCGTGAAAGTTAACGAACTAGATACATCCAAAGCCAAAACAGAACAGGCTGTCGATCCATTAAGTGAATTTCATGGTGAGGCACCACATCCTGAGCCTGATGATGCAGCCTTAGTGAGTGTTGGTGAAGTGAGTAGCAAGTCTTTTGGTGATGATGAGCCAACTGTGGATGCAGAGCCACAAGCTAAAACGGTAGATGTTCAGTCTCCTGCGCCAGAGGCGGCAAAGGTTGATAAAACAGTTTTGGAACCGCAAAAGCCACTCAAAGGTTATACCGTACAAATAGCGAGTGTTGCTCAGTTAGAGACCTTGCGTTCGACATTAAAGAGTCTTGAGAATGTAGAGGGCGTTCGAGTCGCAAAGTATAAACAGCGGTGGGTTGTTCTCGTTGGTCACTATAGCAGTAGCAAATTGGCTTCGAATGCGGCGGCTCAATTGGTTAAGGAGTATCGTTTTGAGCAACCTTGGGTCAGAAAATGGGCCGATTTGAAAGATTATCAAGTAGAAGAAAGTCTCTCAAATCGTGAAATTTCAGAATAAACAGAGTACAATCATGGCCTTTATTTTTGTCGGCATTCATCAAGTTAAATGATAAAAAAACACAGAGCCTTCCTTAAGTGGGCTGGCGGTAAATTTAAATTGGTGGATGATTTAGCCAGTTATTTACCCGCAGGAGACCGTTTGGTCGAGCCGTTTGTGGGTGCAGGATCCGTTTTCTTGAATACGGATTATCCTAGCTACCTGCTCTGTGACATTAATCAGGACTTGATCGAGTTATATCAGATAGTGAAGCATCAACCAGAAGCATACATTGCCGCAGCTAAAGCATTGTTTGTCGACGAGATGAATCAAAAGGAAGCTTACTATCAGGTGCGGACCGACTTTAATAAATGTCGCGACCCTTTCCAGCGTTCTGTGTATTTTCTTTATTTAAATCGCCATGGTTTTAATGGCTTATGCCGTTATAACCGTAAGGGTGGCTTCAATGTGCCCTTTGGCTCCTATAAAAAACCTTATTTCCCCGAAAAGGAAATCTGGGCCTTTTCTGAAAAAGCGCAACGTGCTGAGTTTAAATGCATTGGTTACGAAAAAGCCTTTGAGCAGACACGCAGTGGCGATGTTATCTATTGCGATCCACCTTACGCACCGTTATCTACTACATCCAGTTTCACGACATATGTTGGTGCCGGTTTTAGTTTAGACGATCAAGCACTACTGGCTCGTCATTCGCGCCATACCGCGTTAGAGCGTGGTATTCCGGTATTGATTAGTAATCACGATATTCCATTAACTCGCGAGTTATATCGCGGCGCGCATTTAGCGAAAATTCAAGTGCAACGCAACATTAGCCAAAATGGCAGTGGTCGTAACAAAGTGGATGAGTTGATGGCGCTATATGATGAAAACTACGATCCAAAAGACGACTAGTTTCAACATAAATAACGTTTAGCTAAGCACTTGTCCTACGAGAAACATCAGACTTGCCACTAGGATGACAGCTAACACTATGCCCATCACTATGTAGGGCAATGGGGAACTGGTTTGAAAATCTTTTTTACGATTTTCGCTAGTTTGTACCCCGAAAAAGGCGGCAATGGTACTGTGGAATACTTGCCAAATGCGGCTAAGCATTAATAGGCGAGATGCGACGTAGTGGGCTTGAGATCATCCATAGGTTTATCTTGATGACCATGTAATAGTTCAAGTAGATCGACAAAGTGGAACTGACTCGAACGGTTTTTACCTGTAAGCCACGTTTTCCAGCTTAAGGTTTGTGCTTGATCGGCGCAGCGATTATTAGGGTGGCTACTGGGCAGTGCATTGTTGTAACGAGTGTCATTGCTACAAGCGCAAGATGCAGTTTCGGTATTTTCCGTAAGTTTTTCAACGCTAAAAGCTAGCGTGGCCACTACAACAGCAGTAAATGCCAACATCATAGATGACTTGAATGTCACCGACCTAACATAGTGTGAAAACTGACTAAACCGCTCCATCATAACGCTTCCTTTGGAATGAACCAGCACTGCGCCTCGAGTATAACAAACTCGCTTAGTTTATGAACAAAAAATTATCAATTCCAGCCAAAATGCTCGGAAATATTAGCTTATTTTACCGAATCTAAGCCCCAATTTACTGCGATAGCTGCAGAGTGTGCTGCTTTGCTGACATAGGCATAGCGGATCAATTGCCAGAAATGTGGCTTTAGCTATAGAGGCTTAGCTTGGCTCAGGGTAAAATAAGGCACTTTTTATCCAAATAGCAGCGAGTGTTTTATGCGTCCATTCTTGATTGCTCCATCAATTTTATCTGCCGATTTTGCCCGTTTGGGTGACGATGTAAAAGCTGTGTTAGATGCGGGAACCGACGTAGTACATTTTGATGTGATGGATAATCACTATGTTCCTAACTTAACGATTGGCCCTATGGTGTGCCAAGCACTGCGTAACTATGGGATTACCGCTGATATTGATGTGCATTTGATGGTCAAGCCGGTTGACCGTATCGTGCCTGATTTTGCTAAAGCGGGCGCGTCTATTATTACTTTCCACCCAGAAGCCTCTGAGCATGTCGATCGCACTCTTCAGCTCATCAAAGAGTGCGGTTGCAAGGCGGGTCTCGTGTTTAATCCTGCGACACCACTGCATTATCTTGACCATGTGATGGATAAACTCGACGTGATCCTATTGATGTCAGTGAACCCTGGTTTTGGTGGTCAATCCTTTATTCCATCAACCCTAGATAAGCTGCGCCAAGTGCGTGCGCGTATTGATGCCAGTGGTTTTGATATTCGTTTAGAAGTCGATGGCGGCGTTAAGGTCGACAATATCGCAGAAATTGCGGCCGCCGGTGCGGACATGTTTGTTGCGGGCTCGGCTATTTTCGGCAAGCCCGATTATAAGGCCGTTGTTGATGAGATGCGTGCCGAACTTGCTAAAGTTGGGGCATAGCCATGTGGGATAAGATTAAAGCGATTGCGTTTGATCTAGATGGCACGCTGATTGACAGTGTGCCTGACCTAACCGTTGCCACGCAGGAAGCCTTAGCCGAGTTAGGTTTGAAGAGCTGCTCTGAGGCGCAAGTTCGTACTTGGGTCGGTAACGGTGCAGAGATGTTGATGCGCCGTGCTATGAGTCATGCTTTGGGTACGGATGTTGAGCAAACAACCCTTGATGCGGCTATGCCGATTTTTATGCATCATTATCAAGAAAATCTTGAAAAGCACAGTGCGCTGTATAGCGACGTGCATCAAGTGCTGCAAACTTTGTTTGATGCAGGCTTTAAGTTAGCGGTTGTCACCAATAAACCCTATCGTTTTACCATGCCATTACTCAATGCTTTTGGGATTAACGACTTTTTCAGCTTAGTGTTAGGTGGCGATACCTTAGCTAAGATGAAGCCCGACCCTTTGCCGCTGCAGCATTTATTGCATGAGTGGCAATTGGAGAAAACTGAGTTATTGATGGTCGGCGATTCTAAAAACGACATTTTAGCGGCGAAAGCGGCTGGGATAGCGTCAATCGGCTTGACCTACGGCTACAACTACGGTGAAGATATTGGGCTCAGTGGCCCAGATGCCGTATGTGAGCAATTTAGTGAGATTCTGAACTGGGTAAAACCTACCAAGTAATGGGGGGTTACCTGTTCTTTAGTCGATTTTTTTTAGTCTTTTTATATATAGATAGTGGAGCAATGACGTAATGACCAAACCCATAGTACTCAGCGGTGCACAGCCGTCCGGCGAATTAACCATAGGTAACTACATGGGTGCATTGCGTCAATGGGTTGCGATGCAAGATAGCCACGACTGCCTGTATTGTGTAGTTGATTTGCATGCCATTACCGTGCGCCAAGATCCTAAAGCATTGCGTGAAGCGTGTTTAGATACCTTAGCCCTGTATTTGGCCTGTGGCGTAGATCCTAAAAAGAGTACAGTGTTTATCCAGTCACAGGTGCCACAACATACGCAATTGGGTTGGGCATTAAACTGCTATACCCAAATGGGCGAGTTGAGCCGCATGACTCAGTTTAAAGATAAATCACAAAAGCACGCTAACAACATCAACGTGGGTTTATTTGGCTACCCAGTGTTGATGGCGGCGGATATTCTGATTTATCAAGCGAACGAAATCCCTGTTGGGCAAGATCAGAAACAACACCTTGAGTTAACACGTGATATCGCTACTCGTTTTAACAATGCCTATGGTGATACTTTCACCATTCCTGAGCCTTTTATTCCTGAGCTTGGCGCTAAAGTCATGTCACTGCAGGAGCCGCTAAAGAAGATGTCTAAGTCAGACGATAACCGTAATAACGTTATCGGCCTGCTAGAAGATCCGAAATCAGTGCTGAAGAAGCTGAAAAAAGCCATGACAGACAGTGATGAGCCGCCAGTCGTGCGTTTTGATGTGGATAATAAACCGGGTGTTTCTAACCTGCTGAGTCTCATGTCGGGTGTGACAGGGCAAAGCATTGCGAGCCTAGAAGCCGAGTTTGAAGGCAAGATGTATGGCCATTTGAAAGGTGCGGCAGGTGAAGCGGTTGTGAGTATGTTAGAGCCACTGCAAGAGCGTTACCGCGCGATTCGTAGCGATCGCGCTTACTTAGACCAAGTGATGAAAGCTGGTGCACAGAGTGCGCAGGCGCGCGCCGAAGTGACCCTGAAGAAAGTGTATGAGAAGATTGGTTTGTTAGTGTAATCAATCGATCGATAAATTAAGCCGACGTTCGCGTCGGCTTTTTTGTGCCTGTAAATTCATCCTAAGCCTGTGATTTTAGCCAAGATGAGAAAGCGG
The DNA here is from genome assembly GCF_025653795.1 of Shewanella sp. SM73. Lineage (NCBI taxonomy): Bacteria > Pseudomonadati > Pseudomonadota > Gammaproteobacteria > Alteromonadales > Shewanellaceae > Shewanella > Shewanella sp. SM73. The sequence goes on along the minus strand of NZ_JAKKRY010000016.1, from coordinate 55,806 downwards.
CAATCGCAGGTTCTGATAAACGGCGTTGCTTACAAAAGAAGGTAAATTCAAATCCGGTATGCACATCGGGCAGATTCAAGGCGACTAAACGCCCCGTTGTGATATCGCCAGCCACCATAAAGTCCGGCGCTAGGGCTAAGCCTTGGCCAGCAATCGCCGCTTCAATCGCCATCACAATATGACTAAACACATGCTGTTGTTCGTTATCGAGTGGTATTTGGTGCGCCGATGACCACTTATGCCAGTCGAGTCCGAGCGGGCCTTCATCAACCACCAGCAGAGCTTGTTGCTGGAAATTACTCAGGCTTATATCGCGCCATTTAAGATAAAAACTGGGGCTGCATACAGGAATTAAACGCTCTTTGTGCAGTAATTGTTGCCAATAGCCACGTTGATTTAGCTTACCGGCGATGAAGATATCCGCGGTGCTGGTGCTTAGGTCAGGATCTTGGGTGATCATCTCGAGGCGAATTTTCACGCTCGGATATTGGCGGCGAAAATCGGCGAGTCTTGGGATTAACCATTTTACTGAGAATGAGCTGTAAACGGCCAGGCAGAGCTGTTGATTTGGCGTATCGCGTACTTTCAAGTTGAGGTCGCTTAACTCGTTGAATATCCGCTCTAACTCTAAAAATAGTCCGTGCCCCTTAGGCGTTAACTGCAGTTTACGCCCCTGACGGTCGAACAGTTGCTCGCCAAAATACTCTTCTAATACTCGCACTTGGTGCGACACTGCACTTTGGGTGATGCACAGTTCATCGGCGGCCTTAGAAAAATGCTGCTGTCTGGCGGCAGCTTCAAACACTTGTAGAGCGCGTAATGGCGGGAGCTTTCTCATGATTTTCAATATCTAAAGGCTTTAGTATGAATTTAATTCATCTAGCATGAGAAAGCATCATTTCAGCTTAAGTTTTGCGAGGATTATCATGCCGCCATTGAGATTTATGGATGTTAAAAATGCAACGCCCAGTAGTTATTGGTTTGATTTTATTGATAGTAGGTAACCTATTCAGTGCCTTCTATGATGTGTCGATCAAGTGGTTACCGGACGATGCGAGTGCCTCGACTTTCCTCCTTGTCAGGCAAATCTCTTCAGTATTTATGTTGTTGCCAGTGTGGCTGTATTCGCAGCGTCCGATGACGACACATATCTCAGTTCACCTTTGGCGTGCCAACATAGGCTCAGTTGGCGCGCTTTTTTTAATTATTGGCTTAATGGCATTACCGCTCGCGACAGTTAGCTCATTGTTTTACTCCGCACCGCTAATGATTATTTTGATGGGGTATTTCTTCCTGAGCGAGAGGATCACCGCTGCTCAGACAATCTGTACTGGCTTAGGTTTTGTCGGCATCTTGATTATCCTGCGGCCGAGCGAAATGAACTGGTACGGCATTGCTGTACTGTTTTCTGCTTTTACTTTTGCAGTGAATCAGTTAGCACTTAAAAAAGTGCCCCATGCTGAGCATCCCGTGCTAACGCTAATGCTATATAACTTGCTGGGTATTCCGGCAACGTTAGTGATTGCAGCGTTTCAGGGGATTGAGGGTTTGAGTTGGGAGCTGGTGGGCGTGGCCTTGCTGAGCAACGCATTTTTATTGGTTTATCACTGGTTTTGTGTGCTGGCTTACCGCAAGGCACAGGCGAGTGATATCGCGATTGCGGAATACACAGGCTTGTTGTTTATTGTCTTTTTAGGCTGGTTGTTGTTCGATGAATGGTTGGATAACTTAAGTTGGCTCGGTGCCGCCTTAATCGTATTGCCTTCGTTGTTTTTACCTTGGCTAGGATCGCTCCTATCAAAATCGGCACCTAAGATAGCAGATACACTCACGGGAAAATAACAGCGAGGGTTAAAGCCTAAGTGGGCGAGTTAGCTCACCACTTAGGCTCAAGTTTTAAATAGGTAAACTGCAAAATTACTTAGCATACTCAAATACTTTCACCACTTTACGCACGCCAGCAGTATTACGGGCGATATCAACAGCTAAGTCTGCTTGTGAGCGATGAATAACCCCCAGCAGGAAGACTTCACCATTTTCAGTGATGACTTTAATGCGAGTCACATCCAAATCTTTTTCGTTCAGCATGCGGCCCTTCACTTTGGTTGTAACCCAAGTGTCATTGCTGCGGGTGGTGAAAGAGGTTGGATTGCCAATGCGGATTTGATTATGTATTTTGCCGCCGAGCTTAAGATCTTGTACGACCTTGATGGCTTTATCCCTTAACGTAGAGTTAGGGGCTTGGCCTATCATAAGTACATTGCCATTGACGGATACACCTGTGATATTCGTTTGTTTTTTAAGATCTTCTTGCTCTAGCAGTGCGCTGGTGATCTTAAAATCAGTATTGGTATCATCAAGCTGAGTCTTAACAGTACGTTCGTCGTTGGCCATCATAGCGCCACTGACTGCGCCCACCATAACGGCACCGGCGCAGCCTTGAAGCAGCAAGCAAACCATTAACAGCGGGGCAGCGTGTCTCATTGCTGCTCGTCCTGTGGGAAGAGGGTGCGGTCAATATTGTCACACAGGCAATGGATCACCAGTAAGTGCACTTCTTGGATACGTGCAGTGACATTTGAAGGTACGCGGATTTCCACATCGTTCACGCTCAGTAGGCCAGCCATAGCGCCGCCATCTTTACCTGTTAGCGCTACGATAGTCATGTCGCGGCTTAATGCGGCTTCAATGGCTTTAATCACGTTACCTGAGTTACCACTGGTCGAGATAGCAAGCAGAATATCGCCCGGTTGACCTAAGGCAAAAATCTGTTTTGAGAAAATCTCATCATAGCTATAGTCGTTGGCGATAGCTGTGATGGTTGAAGTATCGGTAGACAGAGCGATGGCTGGTAAGGGTGGACGCTCAATCTCGTAGCGGTTTAGCAGTTCTGCTGAGAAATGTTGCGCATCACCAGCACTGCCGCCGTTACCGCAAGCAAGGATTTTATTGCCACCCAAAAGACAGTGCACCATCATCTCGGCCGCTTTGGCGATGGATTCTGGCAGTGCTTCGGCTGCATCGATTTTTGTCTGGATAGATTCAGTAAAGCTGTCTTTAATGCGTTCTAACATGGATAAATCCTTTCAGGATAAAGTGTTGCTATCATGCCATATTTCCACAAGCGTGTTGAGGCACAGACGTTAAAATAATTTGTGTAGTCACTCTTTCACTATTGGCACTTAAAAGGCATCGACTAGCCAATGAATTTGATCGGCTTCCATGGCGATGACATCGAAACGACAGGGCACATCGAGTCTATTGAGTTGTAAATAGTGGCTAGCCGCTTTGCGAATTCGCGAAATCTGCGCGCTGCTTAGGGCCTGTAATGCGCCGCCATATTGATTTGCCGAACGATACTTCACTTCGACAAATACCCAATGGTTTTTATGGCGCATGATTAAATCAATTTCCCCAAACGGATAGCGGACATTACGTTCGACAAAAGTTAAGCCTTGTTGTTCAAGGTAACGTTGGGCGTGCGATTCTGCCTGCTGTCCGAGTGTCATAACTGGCGGAAGCTACCTCTTTCATAACGTCCCCAGCTTAATTGGCGGTTGACTATGCCATCTGGACTGACAGATAAAGCACCACTGCGACCATTGAATTGATAACCCGTGAATGAGCGCATTTGCGCTAAACGGCCGATCAAATCCATTGCATCATAACCCATAACAAACAAACGTTTCTGACTGTTATTCCAGCCCGAAAATAGTGTGTTGACCATCAGATTTTCTTCGCCGTTTTGCATTAGCCAAGGTGCGTCGCTTAGGGTCAGGTTATTTAAATCCTGCGCCGTTTGTGTGCTTTCATTTTCAACTCGGCTGCGGCTTGAGGTATATAAAGGCACAGGTTGTGTGAAAACGCTAAAGTTGACGTCGATAAAGGCCTTGAGCAGGGTTAGATCCTGTGGGGTTGAAATCATATAAATGGCATCAATATCTTGGCGTGAACGGAAGTCGGCTTGTACTGAATTGCCTAACAGCTCTTTAATACGGGCGATCCGCTCTTGGCTATCGCGCACGCCAAGGGCATCTTGTACTGTGGTGCGCATTTTATCACCGCCATCGAAGTAGTGAACTTCGACAGGGTTATCGCTCTTCTTTTTCCATGCTTGAATAAAGCTTTCGGCCATGCGTTTGCCAAGGGCATCGTTACTGGCCAGCAGTAACGGCATAGTTACGCCATCTTGATATAAATGCTCCGCCGCATCGGCCGCCTCTTGTGCGGGAGATAATGCAAAGTAGAACTTATTCGGATCGGGGGTGAACTTATCTACTTGATTTAAAAACAGTTGTGGCACAGGCGTAGCAGGTGCTGTATTGGCCGTTTTGTCTGGGTTAGCAGTATTAGTCACCGCATTAGTGGCGGCAGTGTTTGCTGCATTGATCACTTGCAGTTGTTCAATTTCCGTAGGCAATAATGGGCCAATAATAAATTCGGCTCCCGCAGTTAGCGCCTGTTGGTAAGCGCTGGCAGCATCGTTTGCCGTGTCATAAAAGTTGACTGCGACTTGCTCATTTTGCTTGGCCATGTAACTGGCTAATATGCCTTGGCGAATTGCATTGGCAGCGTTAGCTCTTGAGCCTGTCAGCGGCAACAGCACAGCAATGTTTTTTGGCGTAAATGGCTTAGCGTTTAAGGCTCTGTCAAGATCGGCGGGCAGCTTAGCCGCTGCAGGATGATAAGGATTTTGTTTCTGCCATTCGCCTAAGTAGCGTACTAACTGTGTCGGATCGACAGCATAATGCTTCGCGATATAAGCCAGTTGTAACCAACCCGTAAACACAGGAGTCTTAGCATCTTGGGTAAAGGCTTTTAAGGTTTGTTCGTGCACTGGCTGCAGTACTTGCCAAATCGCGTTATTCACCTCGTTGGCTTGGGCGGGGGGCAAGTAAGTCGTCAGTAAACTCAGTTCACGCACTTGCTCAATAGGCTGTTTATTCAATTGATATAAATGTGCCTTGAATTGGTGATAAGCCGTCATCTGCCAGCTTGGCAAACTCCAATTGCTTGGATAATTGAGAACTTTAAGTGCATCACTATAGGTGGACGTGTGTTCAAGCACGCGCGCGGTCAAGTATTTATGTTCGGCCAAAAATGTTGGGCTCTGATTCAAGCTTGGCTGTATCGATTTTAGTAGCTTCTGCGCCGCTGCGTAGTCGTTGGCATTGATGTAGGCATGGGCTGCGAGCAGCAGATTAGTATCGCGCTGCTGCGGATCTTTGCTATTGGCGGCTTGTGCCAAATACACATTGGCCGACAAAGGTGCGGATGCTAAAGAGGTGGCCACTGTGGGTGCAGTTCCGGTCGAGGTGGGCGTTGAAGTGCCACAACCCGCCAAGATTACCGATAAAATGGCCACGGAAACGAACTTAGTTGTATTCAGGCTTTTTAACACTGGGCTTCACTCTGGTAAGATGCAGCCTCTAGTTTAACCTTCTCTCGCGCTTGACGAAAGTCTTGGCACTGTCATTACAGAGGTATATATGGACCAAAGCGTCGCACTCTACATAGTTCCTACTCCCATAGGTAATTTGGGCGATATGAGCTCACGGGCAATAGAGGTGCTGAATCAGGTTTCATTGATCGCCTGTGAAGATACTCGCCACAGCGGTAAGTTATTGAGCCACTTTGGTATTACTACAAAAACTACGGCGCTGCATGATCATAACGAGCGTGCTCGTGCCCAGTGGATTGTCGATCAGCTTGCAGCTGGGCTGTCGATTGCATTAATTTCAGATGCGGGTACCCCGTTGATTTCCGATCCGGGTTATCACTTGGTCTCCCATGTGCGCCAATCTGGGTTTAATGTGATCCCTTTGCCCGGCCCTTGCGCGGCAATTACCGCCCTGAGCGCCTCGGGTTTGCCATCGGACCGTTTTTCTTTCGAAGGTTTTCTGCCCTCTAAAGAAAAAGCCCGCGCTGATAAGTTATTAGCATTGAAAGAAGATCCGCGCACGCTGATATTTTATGAATCACCCCACCGCATTGAGCACAGTCTAACGACTATGGTTGAAGTGCTTGGTGGCGAACGCCACGTCGTCATGGCGCGTGAAGTGACCAAAACCTTCGAAACTTTTTTATCTGGCCCTGTCTCAGAGGTGCTTGCCACCGTAAGTACTGACCCGAATCAGCAGAAGGGTGAAATCGTGCTTATGGTGCATGGCTACCATTTGAGTGATGACGAAGCGATTCCCACCGTCGCCATTAATACGCTCAAACTCTTATGTGAGGAATTGCCATTGAAGAAAGCCGCAGCAATTGCCGCGCAAATTCATGGACTTAAAAAGAATGCTCTGTATAAATACGGCCTAGAGTCTGATTTATAAGCGCTAAAACGGTTACGAGCGGATTATCTGTGGTGCATCAGGGTGGCTTAGGCTATAATCCGCGCCGAGTTGGCCAGACAGTCGCCGCGTTCGCAAGAACGGGGAGGAAAGTCCGGGCTCCAAAGAGCGGGGTGCCAGGTAACGCCTGGGCGGTGCGAACCGACGACAAGTGCAACAGAGAGTAGACCGCCTGCCTGATTTATCAGGTCGGTAAGGGTGAAAGGGTGCGGTAAGAGCGCACCGTGCGGCTAGCAATAGTTCGTAGCAAGGTAAACTCCACCCGGAGCAAGACCAAATAGGGTTCCGTATGGCGTGGCTCGCGTTGGAACCGGGTAGGTCGCTTGAGCCTGTGAGCGATTGCAGGCCTAGATGAATGACTGTCCAAGACAGGACCCGGCTTATCGGCCAACTCACCTCATTCAACAAAAAGCCCGTTTGTCGTAATGACAAACGGGCTTTTTGTTTTTTAATTTATACAGTAATGATAAATTTTATTTGATTAACTCATTAAAAAATCAGAGTTATCTCGTTCTCCCGTCCCTTCAGTCTATCGCTTATTTCGCTTTCAGTTTAGCCGCCATTATAGCTATTTTTAGTCCTTCTTCGTCGCAGGTAAAAATTACTCAATGCAGGTAACATCTACCGTTAACTGAGAGAGTTAATAGAAATAAAGTAGTTATAACCTTTTGTTTTTATGCATTTATATTGTTTGGTATAGCCATTGCATTGGTTTGTACGCAAAGTGCAGCATCTTGTTGCATTGCACAGTGTTCACCAAGGAGGCTTTCTATGGCCAGTTCAAAAAGCGTAGCAGAACAAACTAACAGTAAAGATAGCGGTGCTTTAAATTCACCCACAACAGCGAAAGCAACTGAAGTGACGCACCATGCTGTTGATGTAGTAGCAGAGAAAGCCGCAGTTGCAGAAGACACTTTGCGTAAAACGGCAGCTAGCTCACAGGAAACTCTGGCGCTCAAGCAGGAGGAAATCAAATTACAACTGCAAAGTTCTTATAGCAAAACCCGTGAGTTGGCAGCGCAAAATCCATTGGCTACTGCTGGGATTGCCTTTGCCGCTGGCGTGGTATTAACGGCTTTATTGCGCCGTCGCTAAGGTGGATTTATGCAAAACCGTGCAAGGTCAGAGGCGCCAGAACAAAGGCCCGTCCAGCATAGTGCGCAAACCGCCAAAACTGGGCAGACAGCATCAGCTGCTGCCCAGCATAAAGTTATTGATCAGGCAATGGAGCAACTGGCTGAAATAGCTGTTCTTAGCAGTTCAGTGAAGCAAGCCTATCTCGAGCAGTTGAAGTTGGCCGGGAAAATAGCAACGGCAGAATGGCAGTTAACAGGGCGTAGCCTGATTATCGCTGCGGCTTTAGTCGTCTGTTTTGGTACTGGCATTACGTTATTCTGGGGCAGTATTTTATTGCTGTTGGGCTATATGCTGTTTCAATTGAGCGGTTCGTTATTGGCCTCGGTGATCGCTTTGGTGGTGCTACAGTTTGTTTTATTGCTTTGGTGTTGGCGTAGCCTTGGCTATGTGCTGTCACAAACTGGCTTTTCGAAGACTTGGCAGCAATTACAGCTTTTGCTCTCGACTCGAGAGTCGGAACATCAAAAATAGGAGGCGCGACTATGCTAATTCAACAGTTACTTAAAAAACAGCAGTTGAAGCTGACTGTGCTGACGGAACAAGGCCAGTTGCAGCATGATTTGTTACTGATGAGGAAACTACAATTAGCGCAAAGCAGTCGTGATTTTATAGGGTCGACACCAGGTTTAATCGTCAGTTTTAGCCTTGGCTGCCTGTTTCAAATGCGCCACAACAGCACTGTTAAACTACTGCGTAGCACTTTTGGCTTGCGTTGGATTACCAAACTCATCGCTTGAGAATGATGTAAATGCCGTGATTTCTACCTTAATGATTTCCATTGGTATGGGTTTCGCTGCTATTAGTTGTCGTCAATGCTGCTACAATCATGCCTCGAGTCAGTAAGTGTAAGTATTTTGCTTGTTGTATAGGACAAGGTGTGGGACTGGCGATAAGTTGTTGAATTTGGCTTAAATAAAGAGCTGCTATGCTATGGGCTAATGTGTAGCTTGGAATAATAAATTCGTCAGTGTTGAAGGTGTTGATCAATTTATTTTCAATATGTTGCACAAGTTTAGTTTGTAATTGTTTAGTTGCTGCATCGAGGTCGCTACCTAGTCTAAATGACATGGAACGGCGAAACATGCTGTTTCGGCTAAAAGTAATAAGCAGTTTTTCCAATGAGGGTGGTGTGTTGGTTGAAAGCCAGTCTTCGGTTGACCGTAGATCTTCAAAGATATTTTCAAAAATATTTTGATGTAGTGCAATAAGAATATCCAGCTTGCGTTTGAAGTAGCGATAAAACGTCGTGCGCCCGACATCGGCTTTGTGCGCAATATCTGCCACTGCAATATCACGATAATCTTGTTGTTTAAGCATTTCCTTGAAAACGTGGAGAACCTTGAGCATCGCTCGTGGGCTTTGTTCTATGCGCATGTGGGGCTTGGTGTGCATACTGGATTTTGCTCCAAATTCAATTCAGGCGTTTGATTATACATTAGCCTCAATGGCTCTTGTGTTGTGATTTTTGCTTAAGTGGAACAGATAGGTTCAGGTGTACCATTTGAAACATTCGGGCGAGTTTGTGCCTGATGGTTGGGAATAATGGGCTTTATAGTGACGGTCATAGGGTTAACTGCAACGACAGTGTTACCTGAAATTGTCACTACCGATGGAGAATCTATGATGAGTGAAAATATTGAAGCGGCTCAAAGTGACCAAACAAATAATCCAATCAAGCACAAATTAAGAGTAGGTATTTTCCTTTATCCCGGCATGACGATGCTCGATGCCTATGGGCCACTACAGTTTTTAGCCTTTGTGCCATCATTTGAAACCTTCACTTTTGCGAAAACCAGCACGCTATTACCCTGTGATGCGGGCGTTAACTTACAGCCTAATTACGATTTCGATAATTGTCCGCCGATAGATATCCTTTTAGTGCCTGGGAGCGCAAATCCTTTGGCGCAAATACAGGATGAGAAAGTCATTTCTTTCTTAAAACGCAAGGGGGAGCAAGCGCAATACATTACATCTGTATGCACTGGTGCCTTGATTCTTGCGGCAACAGGTTTACTTAATGGTTATCGCACGACCACTCACTGGGCTTATGCTTCAGTATTGGCACAATATCCTCAAATTACCTTTGAAAATAAACGTATTGTGATTGACCGTAATCGGATCAGTGGCGGCGGTATTACTGCAGGGCTTGATTTTGCTTTGGCACTCATTGCCAATATAGAGGGTGAACAACAGGCTAAAACACTGCAGTTATTGTTTGAATATGATCCTAAACCTCCCTTTAATTGTGGCTCACCTATATTGGCTGATGCTCTTTTGGTACAGAGGGTTGAACAGGAGGTTAGGCTGATAGCGTCAGGATTATTTTAGGTCACAAGGCGCCAAGGATTGTCTTAAAAAGTACATAGTTCATACGATTATTATGTACCTTAGGTTTAAAAACTGCTTTTCACTAGGAATCGCCATTCCCAGCTGTTTACTGACTCGCCGCCCGTATAAGGGAGTGAAAAATCAATATGGGCTACGTTGCCATAGCTGGATCGAGAGGAATAAATCCGCGCGCCTATGCCTATGCTACCCAGTGGACCGCTGACTTCGTTATTCTCGGCGAGTTGGCCGCCGGAAGCTTGACCCAGATCGGCAAAGACTGCCCAGCCTAATTCAGCCAGTTGGTATAAGTTGATATTGGGGTAGTTGCGTATCTCGGCGGTCAGTAACCACTGATTATCCCCTTGTTGGTATTCGTTTGGATAACCGCGCACGCCAGTTTCATCCCCTAATCCTTTTGTTAGATCCAGATAAGTGTTCTGTGAAAGGCTAGCCCAAGCTTTGCCATAAGCCGTCCACTTAGGATGAATTTGATAGAAGTATTCGGCTTGAACATCGACCTTATAAGTATCTTTTTGAGTGGTGCCGATAGTGCTTGTTCCCCCCATTTCTAACAGCCACAGTTGATCGTTAAACTTATACCCGCCAGTGCTTTGCCAGTTAACGTGGTAGCCTAAGGGATTATTATCACCTATATCATTGGTTTCTATGCCGAATTGCACATAGTGATGCCAACCTAAGTTAAAGTCTTCATTATTGGTGATCAGGTGAACATTATTCAGTACGTGGAAATCATCTTCGATAAACTCGTACGCGACCCAAGGGTACATAAAGTCCCTGTCTTGAGGGAGCATGGACGTAGGATAGCGCTCAGAATGGGCAAACTCGTGCTTGTCTTGGGTGACACCAGTAATAAAGCGAGAAAGGTGCTGACTGTTTTTATTAATTAACCAGCCATATTGCAGATTGAGATAGTCGACTGTGTGTGTGAACTCATTCACCTCTTGCCCATTTTGTCTGAGGGTATCTGTACGGTTATCGTCTAAAAACTCCGCCGAATACATGGTACTCGTATTGAGGGAATAGAAGGGCTTACTCACATAAACGTGTTTAGCTTGGCCGTCGCTATTGTCGTAGAACTCAGCGGCAACTGTGCCGTGTTCAATAATGCTGAGCGGCGCTTCGAAAGCAAATTTATAGCCATTCCGGGATTCATTGGATTGATATTTAAGTCGAGTGCGGATCCCCGTTCCAAGCAAGTTGTCTTCTTTGAGCCCGAAGGAGTAACGGGTGTCGCCACCTGAACTACTCAAACTCGCTGTCGGTAATAATGACCAATTATCCCAGGTCTCCACCACCACGGACTCAACGGATGGATCGACATCGGCTTGGGGATCTTTTTCTGCGATATAAATTTTCGCATCGCGAATGTAAGGCATTGCCCGCAAAAGTCGTTGGGATTCGTCGAGATCTTTTTGTGTGACAGTATCATTTTCGCTGAAGGTTAGATTATCGAGAACCACATATTCTTTGGTATTGATATGCAGGGCGTTAGCCCAGCGGTGAATGAAAAAAGCATCGGGATCTGACTCATCAAAAATGGGGTTATTGACCACCACAATCTTGCTGACTTTTTGTTTGGTTTGATCTTGGTTTGCGGGATCGGCGAGCTTAGCCTCTTCTGCTTGGGCAATCCTGATTAGGTTGCCAACACAACAAGATAGGATGCATGCATACTGAAAAAATTTCTGCATAAAAGGCCACTCCCATGAAATCGACGACTGCAGCGAAAACAATTTCACGTTGCAATTCACAATTTAATAACACATGGAAAACGAGTGTTAGTCAAGGAAACATTTTAATAAGTTTCTTATTTTACTTAAGGTTAGCTTAAGATTATCTTGAGGTAGCGGCTGGGCGCGGGCTCCAGCCGGATTAGCGATTGTTACAGTGTACGCCTAGGTGGGACAGCGACGTTAGCAAAGATGAGCCCCGCAATCAGCGACATAAAAATCAAAAAGATTTGCGAGCCTATGTGCGACTGATTGAGCATGGTCTCTCCTGAGATCAGTGCATTGAGTCCGATATAGGTTTTACTGCCGGGGACTAAGATCACTATTCCCTGCAACAGGGCGATGGAGGCTGGCGCCTTCATCCAGCGGGCGAAGAGGTTAGAATAAATTCCTACTGCTAAGGCACCAAAGAAGATCCCCACCGAATCACCAAAATAATGTCCGCCGAGCATGGCTGAGAAAAACGCCACTATCCCAGCCAATACGCCCCAAGGCGAATCTTGCATCCTTGCTTTGAAAATAAAAACCAGCGCCATAGATAGAATCGGAACCGCCGACCAAATTGCCCAGCGAGGTAAACCCTCAGGTTCTATGTGAATCGCTTCGCCGAACATAGCTTTACCGATTGCCATGCCGAGCACTGCGCCAAAGTACAGCTTAAATAATTGCATGCTCGCATCCATGATGCGCGCCGTGCCAGAAATTAAATCCCGTGCGGCGAGTTCAGCTAAACCTAAGGTTAAGGCTAAGCCGGGAATAAAAATAATAATGGAGGAGAGGATCACTACTGGGATATTAATATTAGGATCAATACGCGCTATGCCACAGGCTGCGATTGCGCAAAGGATAGTGGCGAAGGGTTCGAGCACTTCGGCCATGCGGGCCGAGCGTTCGGCACGGTATACCAAGCCATAGACGAATAAGCCTAATAATCCTGACCAAAATACATCGTTCCAACCCGTGCCCATCAGCATAGCGAAAGCGGCGGCAGAAGTTCCAAAAGAAAAGCAAGTTAATACAGGGCCATAGGGATTGGGTTTATTGGCAATTTCTTCTAAGCGATCTAAGGCCTCGGCCAAAGTGCGTTTACCTGAGGTTAACTCATCGACCAATTCATCGGTGCGGGCGAGTGAGCCTAAATCGAGTTCACCGGGCTTAACTCGAGCGGCATGGTTATATTCTTGATCGGTATCATGTTGCAAAACGAAGGTCATCGACGTCGGAGAAATAAGGAAATAGCCTTCGATACCTAAGGTGCGAGCAACGGTTTGTAAGTGGGTTTCTAGACGATAAGCGGGTGTGCCAAACTTATGCAAGGCTTTGCCTAGCTTTATGATAAATCTGCGTTTTTCGATAAACTCGTCGTTATCCAATCGGGGTATTCACTGTATAAAAAGTTGTAGGGAATGACGCGCGCATATTAACCTATCTTGTCTATAAAAGGTTAATGGCTTTTAACCTTAATACAAATAAATTGCTGATTTTTTGCAGCTCGGGCTATAGTCAGCTTTTTGATAAGGGGAAATAGGCATGTCTTTGATGATAACGGGTCTTTACGCTAGCCTCACAGGGCTATTAATTGTCGCTTTGGCTTATCGAGTAGTTAAATTAAGGCGAGGTCAGAAAATCGGCCTAGGGGATGGTGGTAACAGCACCTTAGCTTTGGCTAATCGAGTGCATGTTAACCTGATCGAAAATGCGCCTATCGTATTGATTTTAATGCTGGTGGCCGAAGCGGGTGGCTTGCCTGCATTTTATTTACACTGTTTTGGGACTGTGTGGATAGTGGCGCGCTTACTCCATGCTATTGGCTTAACTCAAGGCCAAGGTGGTTACCATTTTGGTCGTTTTTGGGGCGTATTGCTCACTTGGCTAGTGATTATCAGTTTGGCGCTGGTGAATTTGCTGCATTTTGCTCAAGGTTTAGGAAAGGGTCTCTAGGCTCGCAGGTTTGGGCGGTCAATTCCGCCCTAAGCCATATCCATAGCGGATTTAGGGGTATTACGCTTCTGGCTCAAATCCCCCTGAAAATGCCTCGAGTGGTGTTTTTTTAATCGCATCTATCCTCCATTCCCTGCTATACTCCGCGTCCCTAAATTGGCGTAACTTATTTTCGTGGCGCCTTTATTTGACATTACGTTTTCGGGTCACAATCCATGCAAGTTGAATCCACACTCTTTAGTCATCCCAAGTATTGGGCCACGGGCGACAGCACTGCGCCTTTCTTACCTATGTCTCGCAAGGAGATGGATAAGCTTGGTTGGGATAGCTGTGACATCATCATAGTCACAGGCGACGCTTATGTGGATCACCCAAGCTTTGGCATGGCAGTGATCGGCCGTATGTTAGAGGCCCAAGGTTACCGAGTCGGCATTATTTCCCAGCCAGATTGGTCGAGCAAAGAAGCCTTTATGCAATTGGGTCGTCCAAATCTGTTTTTTGGCGTCACCGCCGGCAACATGGATTCGATGATCAACCGTTACACCGCAGATCGTCGTTTACGTTCTGACGATGCGTATACCGCGGGTGATATTGGTGGCAAGCGCCCAGATCGCGCCGTGACTGTGTACACCCAGCGATGTAAAGAAGCCTTTAAAGATGTGCCTGTGATCATTGGCGGTATTGAAGCTAGTTTGCGCCGCATCGCCCATTACGATTATTGGTCGGATAAAGTACGCCGCAGTGTAATTTTCGATGCCAAGGCCGACATTCTGATGTACGGCAATGCCGAGCGTCCTTTAGTTGAAGTGGCACGCCGCTTAGCCGCCGGTGAACCGATAAGCTCGTTGCACGATGTGCGTGGCACAGCTGTTATCCGTAAAGAGCCACTGCCCGAATGGCGCGGTATGGACTCGCGCAAGATTGACCAACTGCACAAGATAGAGCCGCTGCCGAATCCTTACGGCGCCGATGATGTGGGTTGTGCTAACTTGTCTGGCCCGTCGGATGTGAAGATATTCGATAACGAAGCCCCTAAGCCAATTAGCGTTCAGCCGCCTAAACCTAAGCCATGGGATAAAACCTATGTGCTGCTGCCAGCGTTTGAAAAAGTGTCCGAAGACAAATATTTATATGCCCATGCTTCACGGATTTTGCACCAAGAGCAAAACCCAGGTTGTGCCCGTGCGTTATTTCAACCCCATGGCGACCGCGCCGTTTGGGTGAATCCGCCCGCATGGCCGCTCAATACCGATGAGATGGATGCGGTATTCGATTTACCCTATCAGCGTATTCCTCATCCGATTTACGGCAAGGAAAAAATCCCTGCCTATGACATGATCAAGACGTCTATCAACATCATGCGTGGTTGCTTTGGTGGCTGTTCTTTCTGCTCGATTACCGAGCATGAGGGCAGAATCATTCAGAGTCGTTCACAAGAGTCGATTGTTAAAGAAATCAAAGATATTCAGGATAAAGTGCCAGGCTTTACTGGGGTGATTTCCGATTTAGGCGGCCCAACCGCCAACATGTATCGTTTAGGTTGTACCAGCGAAAAGGCTGAAAAAACCTGTCGTCGTCTTTCTTGTGTGTTTCCATCGATTTGCGGCCACTTAGGCACAGATCATAAACATACAATCGACTTGTATCGCGCTGCGCGTGCGGTACCTGGCATCAAGAAAGTATTGATCGCCTCTGGCGTGCGTTACGACTTGGCGATCGAAGATCCGGCTTATGTTAAAGAGTTAGTGCAGCACCATGTGGGCGGCTACTTAAAAATCGCCCCTGAGCATACCGAAGAAGGTCCGCTCAGCAAGATGATGAAGCCCGGCATGGGCGCCTACGATAAGTTTAAAGAATTGTTCGATAAGTTTTCTAAGGAAGCGTGCAAAGAGCAGTTCCTGATCCCTTACTTTATTTCGGCCCATCCAGGCACGACCGACGAAGACATGGTGAACTTAGCGTTGTGGTTGAAGGAGCGTAAGTTCAAGCTCGACCAAGTACAGAATTTTTATCCGTCACCGATGGCGAATGCGACCACGATTTATCATACCGAGTTAAACTCGCTGAAAAACGTCAAGCACACCAGCGAAGTGGTATCTGTACCGAAGAAAGGGCGCCAACGTCGCTTGCACAAAGCATTGCTGCGTTATCACGATCCTGCGGGTTGGCCATTGATCCGTGAAGGCTTAACCGCCATGGGGCGTGAAGACTTGATCGGTAATAGTCCGCATCAGTTAGTGCCGCCAGAGGGTCGAAATGAGCGCGGACCTAAGTGGATGAAAGATGCTAACCAAGGCCAAAAAGCCTTTACTCGCTTCTCGGGCAATCAGTTTGATGACCGCAAGGGCGACGGTAAATCTAAAAGTGCAGCGAAAGGCGGCGCGCAAGCTCAGGCTGGTGCTGAGTCAAAACCCGCTGCTAAAGGCGGAAAACCAGCCGCGAATGGCACTAAGCCAACGGGATCTAAACCCAGTGGAGTCCATTCGAGCCGTCCGGGAGCGAAGGCGCCCTTCGGCCAGTCTGGTTTTAAGGCCGGCGGCGCTCAAGCGAACAGCAGTGCTAAAGGCGGAAGCCCATCAAAAACGGGTGGCAAATCTGCAGGAAAGCCCTCTCAGGGTCGCCAACAGGCTAAGTAACACTTTTCGCCATCACAAATAATGTTTAAAGGCTGCTCCAGATATGGTTTGGAGTGGCCTAGCTAGCATGGTCATTCCGCTAAAATAGTCCTCAACTGGTATCGCTGGGCGAACTATTATAAGATCCCTGTCTGATGTTTATGTCTACTATTTGTTTATATTCGATATTTTAGCTATACATCTCACCCATATCCGCGGTTCGTTAACTAACATTAGATACTATGAATAAAAAGCGTAGACCCAGTCTTCAAGACGTTGCCGATCAAGTTGGGGTCACCAAAATGACGGTGAGTCGCTATTTAAAAAATCCAACAAGGGTGGCGCAAAGCACTCAAGAGAAGATTGCTGTCGCACTAGAAACCTTAGGTTATATTCCTAATCGCGCGCCGGAAATTTTAGCGCAAGCAACCAGTCGCGCCATTGGCGTGTTAGTGCCTTCGTTAACCAACCAAGTATTTGCTGAAGTGCTGCGCGGTATCGAGAATGTGACCGGCAAACGCGGTTATCAAACCATGCTGGCTCACTACGGGTATCAGGCTGAATTAGAAGAAGAGCGGGTGGCATCACTGCTCTCTTACAATATCGATGGCTTACTCTTGTCCGAAAGTTACCACACGCCGCGTACCGTGCGAATGATTGAAACGGCGGGCATTCCGGTCATCGAAATGATGGATAGTGTGTCGCCTTCGATTCAACAGTGTGTGGGTTTCGATAACACAGCGGCCGCATGCGAAATGGTTAAGGCCATGATTGCACAAGGCTATCGCCACATTGCTTACTTAGGTGCGCGCATGGATATTCGCACTCAGCTTAAGATGCGAGGCTACGAGTTAGCGATGCAGGAGGCTCAGCTTACACCTTTGGCGATGACCACAAATGAGGCATCGTCGTTTTCCTTGGGGGCGTCGTTATTGCAACAAACATTAGCGAAATATCCCTATGTGGATAGCTTTTTTTGCACCAACGATGACTTAGCGGCGGGAGTGATATTTGAGTGTCAAAGACAAGGCATCAAGATCCCTGAACAAATTGGCGTTGCAGGGTTTCATGGCCATGATATTGGCCAATCTATGACGCCAAAATTGGCGAGCATTATTACGCCAAGAAAAGAGATTGGTCGAATTGCTGCCACTGAGCTATTAGACAGGCTAAATGGCAAAGAGATAGCAGAATCGGTTATCGATCTTGGCTATCGTATTGATTTAGGGGAAACACTGTAGACTTCCCCTCGTTCTTTCGCTTAACGACTTATGTTTGTCATCACAGGTTATCGTTAGAGAAACGCAGAGATGATGACTGCGACTATGCCGCCCGTCGTACCGATAATGGTCTCCATTACAGTCCAAGTTTGCAGTGTTTGTTTTTCTGACAATCCAAGAAAACGGTTAGCGAGCCAGAAGCCTGAGTCATTGACGTGCGAGAGCACAATCGAACCACCGCCAATGGCAATCGTAATTGCCGCCAATTGAGCACCATCTAAGTTTAGTGGTTCAAGTATTGGGATGATAAGGCCGCAAGCCGTTAACATGGCCACGGTTGCCGACCCCTGGATCACGCGCACCGAAGCCGACAAAATAAATGCTAGTATTACAATCGGTAATCCCGAACCTGCCAACATATTGCCTAATGCATCGCCGACACCTGAGTCAATCAGCACTTGCTTAAACACGCCGCCAGCACCGGTGACGAGAATAATGATCCCAGCAGGTTGGAGCGAACTGCTACAGATTTCCATGATGCGCTCATTTGGAATATTGCGTCTAACGCCCAGTACATAGAATGCGATTAAACAGGCTAGCAAAATGGCGGTGAATGGATGACCTATCAAGGCGAGCCAATTATGCAGATCGGATTTTTCATCAATAAAGCGTGACACAACTGTCTTTAAACCGATAAGCAGCAGTGGGAACACCACAATACTGATTGATAGCGCGAATGAGGGGATCGGTCCGCCTTCTCGTTCACCTTTTTCCTGCTGCTCGTGGGCAGGCAGCTCAACATGGACTTTTTGGGAGATAAGGCTGGCAAAGAGTGGACCGCCTAGAATCATCGCCGGAATCGATGCCAATAAACCGAAAACTATCATGTAGCCAAAGTCGGCATTGAGCTGGGAAGCGACCAAAATAGGCCCTGGTGCAGGGATGAGAAATGCCTGACAGGTGGCAATACCCGCGAGCAGTGAAATACCAATTTTAACGACGCTGCCGCCCCCTTTACGAACCACGGCAAAGGCGATGCCAATCAGCAGTACCACAGCAACGTCGAAGAAGAGGGGGAGCGCACAGATAAAGCCTGTAAAGGTCATGGCCCAGTGAGCTTTGTCGTTACCAAATTTATTCAGCAGTGTATGGGCTATCTGATCTAGCGCGCCAGTCTCTTCCATTACCCGGCCAAACATGGCTCCCAAAGCGACCACAACCGCAACAAAGCCCAGTGTTCCCCCCATACCTTGTTGAATCGTATTGGTAATATCAGCTGGGTTCATACCAGAGAAAAGGCCGGCAATGATCGACACCAGTATCAGTGATACTACTGCATGTAATCTCACTTTCATCACTAAGAACAGTAGCAGGGCGATTGAACCCAGTGCTGTCAGAATCAATGACATATCAGACATAAGAGGACTTTTCCTTGTTAGTTAAGTTGTCCACATTTTTGTAGGTTACCGGTAACATGTTACCCGTAATATGGTAGAGTGGGAAGTGACTAAATTCGGGAATTGGCATGAGGTTAACAAAGTGACTGAGAGAAAAAAAGGCAATAGCTATGTGTTCATGGGCGTCTCTAGTTGTGGCAAATCTTCGATTGGTGCCGCGGTCGCAGAGGCTTTAGAGACGAAATTTATTGATGGTGATGATCTGCATCCTAGAGCCAATATTATCAAGATGAAATCTGGCTCACCGCTCAACGATAGCGATCGCGCTCCTTGGCTTGAGCGCATCAACGACGCTGTGTATAGCATTGAGCAAAAGGGGGAGCAGGGGGTTATTGTCTGCTCTGCACTGCGTCGCCAGTATCGTGATTTAATCCGTCAGAACAACAGCAAGCTGGTGTTCATTCATCTATACGGAGATTTTGAATTAGTCAAAGAACGCATGTTTGCCAGAAAAGCCCACTTCATGCCGATTGAGCTGCTCAAGAGTCAGTTCGACACGCTGGAAATGCCCGCGACTGATGAAGCTGACGTTATCCAAGTGAGCATAGATGGCACTTTCGAAGAAGTCGTGCAGCGCTGTATTCAGGCGATAAATGGCGAAGCGTAAGGTCAACGTTGGCCATTGAAGTCAAGCGCAAAGTCGTAATGCACATCGGCTTAAACCGCTCAATTTTTTATAAAAAAAGCCACTCCAGAAACTAACTTGGAGTGGCGTAGAGATAATGGTAAGCCTGCGGTACCATCCAATGAGTGTTACGGCGAGCGTTTGTAGACGGAACGTGCGCCGCACCTCAGTCTCAAATAAGCTCACGCATATGAGCGATGACGCGAGCTGCCTATCCTGCTAAACATGATTTAACTCAAAATGTGATTAGAACTGTCACTAAAGACTGTTACTCAAAATCGTCCTGCTTCATGCGACTAAGCAATGCCAAAGTAGAATGAGCGCTTTAGAAACCTTAGCTAACATCTCCTTTAGTCCTAAAAAAAGTAGTTAATCCCCACTGCGAAGCTGTTGTCTTCCTGTGCTTCAAGTGCAGGATCATCCATATCACTGAAATCTAGCTTCATCTCGGCAAACATCACAGTGTCGTTACTGTAGCGATAATGCAGCCCCAGCATGGCAAATTGGCGAGTCCATTGACCTTGAATCGGCGTAGCTGCATCTGTGTCTAAATCTAAATAACTGAGTACAACCATGGGCACAAAACCGTTGTCGAATTGATAGGCCGTCATCAACTCGGCACCAGTGGCGTCGTAGAGATCGCCGTTGACCAGCTCATTATTTTTACTTTTGTGAGCGTTAAAGCCCACATAGAGACCGTTGGCCTCACGTCCTTCGGCATAGTGATAGTAGTCACCATACATGGCACCAATGCCCATAATTTCATTGGTTTCATCGACTTGAGTATTGCCTAAGTGGCCTTCAAAATCACCGCGGTTAAAACCTGCTAGTAGCTTAAATTTATCGGTTACCGTATAAGTGATACTGGCGCCGTAGCTGCTGTCAAAACTCAGTTCTGAGTTGGTCATCTCGCTACCGTCATCGTTTTTTAGGCTGACATCACCATTGGTTTTGGCGGCATATTGCAGGGCGATTTGTACTGGGCCTAAATTATTACGGTAAATGAATGCGGAATCGGCACGGCCTGTACCTGTGAGGCTGCCATCACCGAAGGTGTAAGCGCCAACGCTGTAACCTGCAAATACGTTCGGTAAATCTGTAGTGCCTGCGACATCGTAATAGGCTCCCCATTGTTTACCGAAACTCAGGTTGCCCCATGTATCATGGGACATGCCAACATAACCTAAGCGGTTATAGAGAAAATCATCGGTTTTTTCGGCGGCGAGTTTGCCCCCTTGCATCACTAGCCCATCGTCGCTGGAGACCATGTTGATCCCCCATTCTGTGGTAGCAAAAGCGGTCCAGCCATTTTTCTCGCTCCGTTCGAAGCTGAATCTTAGGCGTGACGAGTCGTCGATAACTGAAGTATCGTGGCTGTCATTTAATGCTGCAAACCCTAACCAACCTGTTAAATTTAATGTGTTTTTTTGATCTTTATAGAGTTCAACCGCCTGACTGCTGGTGGCCGTTAATAGCATAGGTAACACTAAAGCGAGACAAGTCTTATTCATAAATCCCCCGATAATGAGCAAGTATTCTCCAGGGGATCATAGGCTTGGCCTATGATCCCAGAGTTATCGTTAGTCTTGATGTGGATGTTGGTATTAATTGTTTCCGATCATGCGTTAGCCGTATTTAGGCTGGACGTGTGTCGGCAACAGGCGCTTGGTTTGAGATCACGCCGAAAATAGTCCAACCGAAGAAGGTGGCTATGGCGCCAAGCATCACTGCGGTTTCGCCAGAGCTGTACAGAGCGTAGAAGCTATATAACGCACCGATTACGGCGATCACGTTGGCAACGCGGGCTTTATTGATAGGCACTTTTTGCTGTCTTTGCATTATGCCAAGCGCGGCCATAGATAAGATATAAGGCACAATGTTGGTGACGACGGCGAGGTTAACGAGTGCTTCGAACTGCTTACTCAGTGATGGGCTAATGGTCATCAGCGATAACGCTGTTTGGATCGAGACGATAATAGTCATGCCCCAAATTGGCGCATCGGCTTTACTGACTTTAGAGAAAATTTTAGGAAAAAATCCTTCATCGGCAGAGGCTTTAAACACTTGGGCAATAGTGAACTGCCAACCTAAGAGTGATCCAGTACAAGAGATAATGGCGCAGGCCATCACGATTTTACCGACCACAGGATTAAACATTTGTGCGAAGGCTAAACCGAATGGCGCATTCGACATGGCAAGCTCGGCGTTTGGCACAATACCGGCAATGACGTTAGTGGAAACGATATAAATCACTGCTGCACCTAAGGTTCCGCCCATCACGGCGATAGGTACGTTTTTTTCTGGGTTATCGACGGCTTCTGAGTTTGCACAGGCCGATTCTAAACCGAGGAACGCCCACAAAGTCATAGCGATAGAACCGCCTAAGGCTTTGAAGAATGGCATATCATGCGGGTTCCATGCGCCTTTATAGAGGTCGATGTCAAACCAGAACCAGCCAATTAAAGATACGCCAATCACAGGCAGAATAATCCCCCACACAGTCACGCTACTGACGCGACCCGTGATGCGGGCACCACCGAAGTTAGCAATGGTTGCCAACCAAAGTACGCCAATGGTCGCAAGACAAATTGCCATCGGGCTTAAGTTAACTTCCAGCAACACGGCTGCGTAACCCACGGCAGAGATGGCAATCGCGACGTTGGCGATTAACAGCGAGACGGCATAGGTGTAGTTGGCCATAAAGTTGCCAGAACGGCCGAAGGCATACTCGGCATAACCGCCCATACCACCGGATTTTTTACTGAACATACCGCACTTAGCAAAGGCGAAGGCGAGGGCCGTTGACCCTGCAGCTGTTACTAACCAAGATAAAATGGAGATAGTACCGACTTGAGCTAATTGGGTTGGCAGCATAATAATGCCCGAACCCATCATGTTGACTATGGTGATAATAGTTAATTGGACGACGCCAATTTTATTTTCTGATTTACTCATACTAATAACCTAATTTAGGTGACTTATTATAGGAGGCATGAATTTGACTGCAGAGTGGGGTTAATAAACTCTGCAGTCAGTCTTCATTATTTATTTAGTACATAGCCCATTGCTTGAATTTTGCCGTCTGCGGTATTTTCGAGATAAACACCTTGCAGTTCTGGTGAGAATCCAGGTAATAGGTTGATGCCTTCTTCAAGGGCAAGGAAATAACGTTGAACAGAACCGCCCCATATTTCACCTGGCACCATACATAACACGCCTGGTGGGTAAGGGAGCGCGCCTTCTGCTGCAATTCTTCCTTCAATTTGCGAGAGTGGGACTAATTCTACTTTGCCACGAATAAACTCTAGGTTTGCTTCCTGCGGGTCCATCACTTTTGTAGGGAAATGTGCTTTACGGAACATTTCTTTCTGCAGTTGTTTTACGTCATGGCTGACATAAAGATTGTGCATTTCTTGGCAGAGTTGACGGATAGAATAGTCTTTATAACGGGCTTTATTGGCGTTATAAACGTTAGGTAATACTTCAGATAATGGCGCATCTTCATCGACTAATTTCTCGAAACGAGATATTTGTGATACCAGATGTTGCATCTTGGCCATATCTTCCGCAGGTGTCATCAGGAATAAAATCGAATTCAAGTCGCACTTCTCTGGAATAATATTATTTTCCCGTAAGAAGTTAGCCAGAATAGTCGCTGGAATACCAAATTCGGTATATTTGCCTGTTTCAGCATCTATGCCCGGTGTTGTTAATAAGAACTTACAAGGGTCAACAAAGTATTGGCCTTTTTCATAACCTTCGAAGGAGTGCCATTTCTGACCAGGTTCGAATTCGAAGAAGCGTAAGTCATCGGCCATTTGTTCGGTTTCATAGTCTTGCCATAGGCGGCCGTCGATCATTGTTGGCACGAATGGTTTGATATATTTACACTTTTTGAGCAATAGCTTACGTGCTTCGATACCCGCTTTTACCGCTTCGCGCCACAGATAACGACCGCTCGCGCCTTCATGCATTTTCGCGTTTACATCTAGCGCCGCAAATAAAGGATAGAAGGGACTGGTAGAGGCATGCATCATAAAGGCGTTGTTGAAGCGTTTATGGTTGCAATATCTATCTTGGCCTTTGATATGTTTATCTTTTTTATGGATTTGCGAGGTTTGTGAGAAACCTGCCTGCTGTTTATGCACCGATTGAGTCACGATAATGCCTGGATCTTCAGCAGTTAGTTCGAGCAAGAGTGGTGAGCAGTCATTCATCATAGGGATGAACTGTTCATAACCCACCCAAGCCGAGTCGAATAAGACGTAGTCACAAAGATGGCCAATTTTATCAATCACTTGGCGAGCATTGTAGATAGTGCCGTCATAGGTGCCGAGTTGGATTATCGCCAAGCGGAATGGGCGTTTTTCATCGGCTCTTTCTGGCGCGACTTCACGAATTTGCTCTCTTAAATAGGACTCTTGGAAACAGTGGGCATCAATGCCACCAATAAATCCGAAGGGATTACGTGCCGTTTCTAAATAAACAGGTGTAGCACCTGCTTGAATTAATGCGCCATGGTGGTTTGATTTGTGATTATTGCGGTCGAATAACACGAGGTCGCCTTTCGCTAACAGCGCATTAGTCGCGACTTTATTTGATGACGAAGTGCCGTTAAGTACGAAATAGGTTTTATCGGCATTAAAAACTTTGGCAGCGTATTTCTGTGCTTCCAGTGGAGCGCCTTCATGGATCAGTAAATCACCCAGTTTCACGTCGGCATTACACATATCCGCGCGGAAAATTGTTTCGCCAAAAAAGTCGAAGAATTGGCGGCCCACAGGGTGTTTGCGGAAGAATTGTCCGCCTTGGTGACCAGGACAGGCAAAGGTAGAGTTACCCATTTCGACGTATTTTTTTAACGTACCGAAGAAAGGTGGCAATAGCGCTTGTTCATATTTACTTATTGCAGTCTCAACCTGTTTTCCGTAGAAGTCAGTGTTATCACCGCAGAGTTCAAATACCCCTGTAATCGATGAGCAAACATCATCAGGGAAGGTTTCTTCACAGCAAACTGAAACGAAAATGGGCAGTTTCAATCCGGTGTTTTTAATCTTTTCAACAATACCATTTCTAACATCATCAACAGAGACGACAGCCGCGCCCACATCGCAAAAATCTGTGGTTAATACATTGACAACCTCTCTGTCGATATCGAAACAAGATCTAACAGATAAGCTAGCGGCTACTTTTAATGATTTCATAGTTAATTTCCCTTTTACTTTATAAAAAATAGATACAAGTGTGCCTATACCTAATTAAAAACATTAATGGTATGAAAATTAGATATAGCTATTCCGTGCGCAGATTAAATGTGGTTATGCCAAAGTTACGAAATAAATATAAGTAGAAATATATTTATTGAGCGTATGAATAGCTTAGCCGCAGAAAAATTGCACTGATAAAAGAATGCTTTGATTAAGGTGTTAGATAATAAACCAAATGAAAACAGTACGATAAGTGTTTGCGCCTATTAGGGCAATAGCACTTTAGACCTGTTAATTGGCCTACTACCTACGCTAAGGTTAGCGGAGGAAGATAAAGGAATGATCGAAATAGTCACGTTGACTAGGCATCATGATATGCCGTGTGCGCCTGATATGCGCCATAATTTTAGATTTCCTCTTCATATACGACTCCATTATGACTTAGAGAAAATGGTTAGGTTTTTATTACGTAATGAAGTTTATATGCGAGTTATAAATAAAATCATGACCTATGTCTTATTTTTAAATAATTAGCACGTCAATTTAACTTAATTTATCAATATTAAATGGAGTCAATCATGCTTAAGTATCTTTATCTAAATTATGAAAGTAAATATTGTCAACATTATTTAAATAATATTATTTGCATAAAATATCTTATTTAAAATAGCTAATCTTAATTTAAAGGCTGCTGTAATCATCATTCTGATTTATACCGCATTCCATATTTGCATTGTTATGCAGATATTCTCGTTACAAAATCATTTTCCTGCTTGAAAAATGCAAAAATGATAACTTTTTTCTCACATTTGAGCATTTGGGGCAGAAAGTTGTCGTTTTAGGGCAGATGTTATTTTTTTGATTGACGTAAAGTGAGTCAGGTCGAACATGAATAGGAGATAGACATGAATAAAGGGTGGTTAGGGGCGAGTTTAGTGCTTGGGTTATTCGTTGGGCAGGCAAGTGCTATGACATTAACGAGCAAAGATATGAGCGAGGGCAATAAACTGACATCGCAATTAGTGTTTAATGGCTTTGGTTGCCAAGGGGAAAATACTTCACCGCAACTGACTTGGACTGAGGTGCCCACAGGAACTAAAGCATTTGCAGTGACAGCTTATGATCCAGATGCGCCAACGGGCAGCGGTTGGTGGCACTGGGCCGTATATAACTTACCCTTAGCGCAAACTTCACTCGCACAAGGTGCGGGCTCGCATGTTGATGCACTGCCCAAAGGTGCCATTGCCTTGAAGAACGATTTTGGCACTACAAATTTTGGTGGCGCATGCCCGCCCCAAGGTCATGGCGTTCACAGGTATGAATTTACTGTGTGGGCATTACCCAGTGCTTTAGAATTGCCAAAGGACGCTAGCCCTGCCTTATTGGGCTTTATGCTCAGGGCACAAGCGCTCGGCAACGCCAAGTTGACTGCGGTATATAATCGATAATCCATTGATAATTAGGCTGGTGTCATGATCCGTATGTTTGAATATGATTCGAAGCAGGCACAATCTTTATCTCAAGTCCCTGTACATCAGCCGTCGATTATTCGGGTTATCTATGGTGAAAAGTCTCTGCTCTGGCAAGATGAATCTGTTTTAGTAGGCCAAGGGCAGTTACTGTTAATTCCTGCTGGTTCGCATATTAGCTTTGTTAATCGACCTTTTCTTGGGCGTTATCGGGCGGTGCAGTTATTACTCCCCCACGATTTACCCCAAGGCATTTTATCAAGTGCTACCGATTGGCGTGACCCTATGCCAGTCCAAAACATATCACGCGCTGTGGACTTAGCTTGGAATGCGCTATTACAGAGTTTGACCTTGTCTCTGGCCGATCCTGTTCAACTACATTATTTGGCCGCGTTACTGTTAAGTTTGCCGGATAAACGCAGTGTGAACTGGTTGTATGGACACACCCAACGCAGCGTGACTCAAGTGGCCTTGGCCTTGATGAGTGTGAGTCCTTCGGCATCATGGCAGCAGGAGGATATTGCCGACAAGTTACACATGAGCACGGCAAGCCTTAGGCGTAAATTGGCCTTAGAAGACACCAGTTTTAGGCAGTTACTGGTAGAAGTGCGGCTTTGTCATGGTTTAGCCATGTTGCAGAATTCGAGCGAGCCAGTATTACAAGTGGCTTTGGCCTGTGGTTATCAATCTGCGGAAAAGTTTTCCTTACGTTTTAAGCAACAATTTGGCCTGACCCCAGCGGCTTATCGTCGTACTCTGTGAAGTGGCATTGGTGTATACCCAAACAACTTTAGGGTACTGGAGAAATATGATGGCGGATGAGCAATTTACTGACAGCGGATTTTGGAACAAGATCAAACTCTTTAGCCGTCAAGCAGGTAGAGAGGTCATTGAGCGGGCACTATGGCTTTATTATGCAGCGCAACAACCCAATACGCCTAAGTGGGCTAAGTCAGTCATCTACGGCGCGTTAGCGTATTTTATTTTGCCTTTAGATGCAATTCCCGATCTGACTCCTTTAGTTGGCTTTACCGATGATTTAGGTGCCCTTGCCGCGGCCCTGACTATGGTGACCTTATATATCGATGATGAAGTGAAATCCCTTGCGGCGGATAAACTCGCACAGTGGTTTGGAGATATGCCGAGCGAACCTAAGACTTAAACCTATTGCGAGCGCAATTGCCTAAGTGATGTAAAATTGTGCTAAAAATATGATTTCATTAGGAGTCGTTGATTTGGTTTTGACTGAGATTTTCTGGGGTAAAAATATTTTTTTGCAAATGTTTCACTATTGCTTGATTGCGCTATATGCTAGCGCTGTTTTGTAAACCCCTTGTGTTTGTTTAGGCAGATAAATGAAAAATATTATGGTAGTGATCCTATGGCTTTTAGGTGTCTCTGCCGCTACCCCAGCGCTTGCCGATGAGGCCTCTCCGGAACAACTCGCCCGTCTTTACCTCGATTTTATGGCACAGAATAGTCGCCAGAGCGAAGCTTTGTGGCCCGGTTTTCGCCTTGAAGATAAAGTACACCTCTTTAGTTATGGTGGTAATGTCTGGCTTCGACAGCCTGGTGGCGAAATAATCCAAGATAACAGTGTGTTAGAGTCGGTCAATCTGCACTCGGGTCTATCGGTGAGTTTCGGCTTTCCACAATATAATGGCCAGCCAGGCGTATTGATCCAGCTCGAAGTGCCGAACATCCAATTTACTCGCGACACTAAGCCAACGGATTTAGCTTTTTTAATCTGGGCGAGCAATGGCTTGCATGAAGCCTTCCATTTTTATGCCCAATCCGAATGGCGAGTATTGGAAGACGGTAAGCGTTATGAGGGCGAAGTCTTTCCGCTCAACTTCGATGCTCGCTATTATCGTTTACAGTTATTTGATGCCTTAATGGCGGCGCTGGCACAACCCGAGCAACAGTCATTACATCTTAGCTATGCAGCCTATTGGTTGCAGCAATGGCGCCAAATTGCGCCGAATGAAGATAAAGTCGGTTACATCAATGATCTCGTTGAAGGCAGCGCTAAGTATGTGGAATTGGTCGCTGGTGCGCGTGTGTTGAGTCAAAATCAAACTTTACTTGGTTATCAGCAAATACTGACAAAATATGTGTATGACTATTATCAACAGCAGAAGATGTGGGTTGGTTGGACGGCTGAGGCGGCAAATATTGGCGCTCTGGCGGGCATATTGTTGGATAGCACTCAAGACCCTTATGTGTGGAAAGAGTCGGTCATGTCGGGTATGTTGCCTGTGGATTTACTACTGAACCGCGTAAAGCCAGTATCCCCGCTAGACAAGAAAGACACTAAACAAAAGAAACAGCTGCAGGAGATGCTAGCGTATTACCCTGCAACTCAAGCAAAATTGTCTCAGTTGTTGTTGAATGTGCAGGATCCGAAAGTGCCGTTATTGGTTATGCCGAGCGTGAGCGATAGCAGCAGTTTTATCGATGTGGGTGACGTACGTTCTGGCTTTTATGTGGTGCCCTATCAAGAGGAAATGACTCAAGCTTATTTAGGGATGAGCGCGCAATTTAGTAACTTGTCAGTGAGTGGCAGTCCATTACTCGATGTTCCAGTACAAAATTTTTGTGAGGGCATTGAGGCGGCAACTCTGTTACCTTTAGCATTCCCCTTTCAGCGTGAGGGTCAGTATCTGGTATTCAACGAAGCGGAAGTCCATGGAACTATTAGGGTTTCTGCGAGTGTTGTTGATGGAAGAACCCTCTACTGTGCGATGAATTAATAATGAGAAAAAATCAGCTCGAATTTACCTACATGCGTGGCATTGCGATTATTTTTATCGTGCTTGGCCACAGTATTTACAACTCTGGTGAAGGTTTCCCGCTGTTGCTGGAAAATCTATTGCGTGGTGGCACGGCGTTATTTGTGTTTATCTCGGGATACTTTTTCCATCGCATTTTTTATAAGGATTTCGACTACAGCAAGTTTATGAAGAACAAAGTACAAAACGTACTTTATCCTTTTTTAGTTGTGTCATTGATTGGTCTATTTTGTTTGTGTTTGCGCTGGATATTTATGGAGCATCAGCCGCTCGATAATGTCTTGCTGAGTATTTTTTATACTGTGCGTAACGGTTATATTCTGTATCCGCACTGGTACATTCCCTTCATCATGGCGGTGTTTTTATTCTCGCCGATTTTTTTATGGTTTATCCGTTGCTCGCAGCAGATGCGTTGGACACTATTTGTACTGAGCTGTGTGGTAGCGATTCTATTGCATAGACCTATAGGTAACGTCAATTTCATCCACTCAGTCGTGTATTTTGTACCTTTCTACTTGATTGGTATTTTATATTCGCAAGATGAACATATTGTGACGCGCTTTGGCTCTATTTTCACCGCACTAGCGATGATTTTTTTAGTGGTGAGCTTAGTCGAACAAACTTACATAGTGCAGCATATTGGTAACTATCATAAGGCACCGTTTGATTACAACGGTATCGATTGGCAGTTTATTCAGAAACTTTGTTTATGTGTATTAGTACTGAATTTCTGTGAATGGTTGTCGGGACGAAGTCGTTTGCCTTGGTTAGTCGAAGTCGCTGAGATGAGTTTTGCAATTTTCTTTATTCATCCACTCTTCGATATGCTATTTAACACAGCTGCAACCGTAATGCGTTTCCGCTTTCCACCAGGTTCTGCTGTGACTAGCGTGCTCTTTTCCGCTGGGATTTTCATTTTCATGATGGTAGGCAGTATTATGACGGCTCGCTTTATCAAAAAGCGTCTGGGTAATCGATCGCGTACTTATATCGGCTGGTAATCACTTGGCTTATCATCACTAACACTAGGTGAAATTCAGTTTGAATTTATTTCCTAGTGTTAGGGTGTTTTCCATCTAAAAAAGTGGAGAACATAATGAATCCCAACATTACCCTACCGAGCCTCGGGCTTATCAGTTTGTCTTTTATCGCGTTGCCATCCATCGCCGCTCAAGTTGAGTCGCTATCCACCAAGACGCAGAATACTTTTTTCACACAAATAGCAGCCCATTGTGGCCAAGCCTTTGCGGGAAAAGTGGTATCGGGTGACACGGCTGATTCGGCCTTTAGCGGCAAGTCGTTAATTATGCACGTGCGTGAATGTAGCGACACTGAGCTCAAGATCCCGTTCCATGTGGGTGATGACCACTCGCGTACTTGGGTGCTGACTAAAACGCAGCAAGGACTTAAGTTGAAGCACGATCATCGCCATCAGGATGGAAGTGAAGATGCTGTAACCATGTATGGCGGCGACACTATGAATGATGGGACAGTACAGAAACAATCATTTCCAATCGATAGGGAATCTATCGATAACTTCGTTAAGAATGGGCTAACCCAGTCGATCACGAATGTGTGGCACATGGAAATTACGCCAACAACGTTTAGCTATCAACTTACGCGCGAAAATCGCGATTTCAAAGTCGATTTTGATCTTACCCAGCCAGTAGCATTACCGCCCAAACCTTGGGGACACGACTAGTGTCGCTGAACCCATACATTGACATAATGTACCCATAGTCTGACAAATTTAACTCATTCAATGACATAAAAATGACTTTTGTAATTACACTACAAAAGTCATTTTCTTTAATATCAGTATCTTGAACGATTAATAACCCATACATTGACAAATTTTTGCATGTTAGTACACTAAATGTACTTGAATTGTTCAATTTTTATCGAAAATATGAGAAATTTACGTAAACCGTCACCTAATAAAAATATATTTAAATTTGTTAGTGCAAAAGTTGGCGAAACAATAATGTGTGAGAGTTCATTGGAGTTTGATGCGTACTTTCATCTTGAGTACAATGAATCGATCAAAATGTTTATTAGTCAACCTGAAAAGTTTTATTACGATTTTGACGGCGTAAGAGCATTTTATACGCCTGATGCGCTAATTTACTACAATGATGGGACTATGAAATATCATGAATATAAGCCCTACAGTAAAATTTTTGACCCTATTTTTAGATCTCAATTCATAGCCAAGAAAGTGGTCGCTCAGTCCATGGGAGCAGATCTTATTTTGGTTACAGAACGTCAAATCCGCGTAAATCCTATTCTAAATAATCTTAAAATATTACACCGGTATTCAGGTATCTATGACTTAAATGCTATTCAAATTGAATTGATCAAGCTTATAAAAAGAACAGGAAAAATTAACGTAAGTGATGTTGCAATTAAGCTGTCATTACCGTTAGGTGAGGCTAGATCATATCTTTATTCTCTTATACATAAAGGATTAATCAAGACCAACTTAATCCAGGACGATCTTACTTGTAATCCTTCGGTATGGTGCATTGAATGATGGACTTCAAGGATGAATTCAATGAGTCTGAATTAGTTAATAAACCTGATACTCCAGCTCAATATGTTAAGTTAGCTGATGCCGAATTAGTCAAGCGAGATTTAGATACCTTTCCCGATTTTTTAAAAGATAAAGCTCTCGATAAATATCAACTTATTGCTTTCATCGAAAAGGAAATTACAGGTGGATGGACTCAAAAAAATCTAGATCCAATTCTTGATACACTTTTTATTAACGCTATGGAAAAGCGCCCTAATTGGCGAACCCTAGTCCGTTGGCGTAAAAGCTACATAGACAGTAATGGTGACCTTGCTTCGTTAGTTACTAAACGTCATAAAATGGGCAATAGAACAAGTCGTGTTAAAGGTGACGAAGCTTTTTTTGAACAAGCACTAACTCGTTTTTTAGATGCTAAAAGACCTAAAGTATCTACAGCATATCAGTACTATAAAGATGCCATCAGAATTGAAAATGAGAGCATTGTTGATGGACAAATTCCTATCATTTCTTATAAAAGCTTTAACCAAAGAATAAAGTCATTACCTCCTTATCCAGTGGCAGTCGCAAGGCATGGTAAATTTAAAGCTGACCAATGGTTTGCTTATTGCTCTTCCCATATTCCCCCAACACGAATATTAGAGCGGGTAGAAATCGATCACACCCCGCTTGATCTAATCTTGCTTGATGATGATTTATCTATCCCACTTGGCAGGCCATATTTAACCTTAATCGTCGATGTTTTTAGTGGTTGTGTTTTGGGGTTTCACTTAAGCTATCGGTCGCCTTCATATGTTTCAGCTGCCAAGGCAATCGTACATGCAATAAAACCTAAATCATTTGAAGGTCTTGATATAGAGCTTCAAAATGAGTGGCCTTGCTATGGTAAATTTGAAAACCTAGTTGTGGATAATGGAGCTGAATTTTGGTCGAAAAGTTTAGAGCATGCCTGTAAAGAGGCAGGAATAAACATTCAATATAACCCAGTTCGTAAACCTTGGTTAAAGCCTTTTGTAGAACGTTTTTTCGGGATGATTAACCAATACTTTTTAACAGAGTTACCAGGGAAAACCTTCTCGAATATCTTGGCAAAAGAAGAATATAAATCTGAAAAAGACGCTATTATGCGCTTCTCTACTTTTGTTGAAGAATTCAATCGCTGGATTGTTGATATTTATCATCAAGATTCAAACTCACGTGAAACACGAATTCCCATAAAACAGTGGCAGCGTGGCTTTGATATTTACCCGCCACTAAAGATGAGTACAGAGGACGAACAACGGTTTACTGTGCTGATGGGTATTTCAGATGAGCGAACATTAACCAGAAATGGTTTCAAATTTGAAGAGTTAATGTATGACTCTACTGCTTTGGCCGATTACAGAAAGCATTACCCACAAACCAAAGAAACCATCAAAAAAATCATTAAAGTCGACCCAGATGATCTATCAAATATCCATGTTTATCTCGAGGAATTAGGCGGTTATCTTAAAGTCCCCTGTACTGATAATAGTGATTATACCCACGGATTGAGCCTTCATGAGCATAAAGTGATTAAGAAAATTAATCGTGAGATTATTCGGGAAGGGAAGGATGATTTGGGGTTAGCCAAAGCGCGTATGGCAATTCATGCGCGAGTTAAGCAGGAACAAGAAGCATTTATTGCATCAAAAACAAAAGCTAAAATTACAGCAGTAAAAAAACAAGCTCAATTGGCCGATATCAGTAATACGGGCCAAGGTTCAATTAGACTAAACCGAGAAGAACTAGACTTGTTTTTACCAAATAAATCAGACACTAAGAAAATCAATGTTTTCGATAATTGGGATGATGATTTAGAGGCTTTTGAATGAAGACCTTAAGTCATACTCAAATTGAACAACTGGGTAAATTTAGCGACTGTATTGTCATGCATCCTCAGTTGATAACCATTTTTAATGATTTTGATGAGCTAAGGTTGAATCGAACTTTTCAATCAGATCAGCAATGTATGCTCTTAACGGGAGATACCGGAGTAGGCAAGAGCCACCTAATTAATCACTATAAAAAACGCGTATTAGCTAGTCAGAATTATGGCCGTGAATCTATACCAGTTCTGGTTAGCCGAATATCTAGTGGTAAAGGATTAGATGCAACATTAACTCAGATGTTGATGGATCTTGACATATTTGGAAGCCATCAAAGAAAAAGCCGTGGTTATGCAACGGATTTGAGGAAAAAACTAGTCGATAATCTGATAAAGGCCAACGTTGAACTGATCATCATTAATGAGTTTCAAGAATTAATCGAGTTCAAAACAGTTCAAGAGAGACAGCTGATTGCAAATGCGTGCAAGTATATAAGTGAAGAAGCCAGGGTTCCTATTGTGTTAGTCGGTATGCCTTGGGCCGAACAAATTGCAGAAGAACCACAGTGGTCATCTCGCTTAGTGAGAAGAAGAAAACTTGAATATTTTAGTCTTCAAAAAGACAGCAAGTATTACCGCCAATATCTGATGGGTTTAGCTAAATACATGCCGTTTGCGGAGCCTCCCAAGCTGGAAGATAAACATGTGGCAATTCCCTTGTTTGCAGCCTGTAGAGGTGAAAATAGGATTCTAAAACACCTTCTTTTAGAAGCATTGAAGAATGCGCTGCTCGCAGATGCTAACACGCTAGGAAATCAACATTTTGCTGATGCTTATACAACACTTTTCAATAGAACATCAGGGACAGTTTCAAATAATCCATTTACTCAACCAATAGAGGATATTCTGATTTCTGAAGTTTTTGAGCATTCTAGGTATAACTCAAATGCAATGTCAGCAGAAGACATGCTGATTGCTAGAGTATTTTCTAAACCACAAACCTTGGCTCAGCTACTGAGTAAATAATTGTCAAACATCCTAACGATTTGCTCTTTATATGAACCTAGCAATGCCAGATTGTAAGAGTTCTCTTCGTCAATGGCTGACTTATGTGAAGTGCTAGCATGCCCATTAGTATTGGATAATGAAAAACCTAACAGATCTACATGTAACTCATTACCTATATTCCCTTGGGTAGCCTCACTCGATGTTAATTGCGGTAACTCTAGGTCTAAATCCTGTGAGCCAGTCTGCTCGATAACCACTGATTGCTCTGGTAAATCTTGGTCAATTCGATAAGCAAACTCTGTCAGGTTTGTTTCAGCTAACGTGAATAACCAAGCTTGTTGAGTCTCATCTGAATTAACTCTTAATATTCGACCTAGCACTTGTCGGTAATGCATTTCAGTTTTTATTCGGCTCAAATGACAACATACTTGCAGCCGAGGGATATCAGTCCCTTCAGAAATCATCCCCACACTAACAATCCACTGGGTATTATTTTGTCGGAAGCCATCAATAATGCGGGAAGGATGCTTTAAGTTAGATGTCACGATACACGCGTTTTGCTTAAGATCAGAGACAAGGATTTGGAGTAATTGTTTAGCATGCTTAATTGACGCCGCAACAACTAAACCACCTGCATTCGGGTTACTCAGGCGTATTTCAGCTAATTTTTTAACGCTTTGATTCAACATATAATGCATTATTTGATGATGATTAATTAATGCCTGATAACTGTATCTTGGATCTAACAAGAGCTCAGCTATAGATGCAAATGTCTCAATCTCTTGATCAATTTCTAGTTTGATTTTGTTGTTATCAATTAAAACGATATTAGGCTGACGACAGACGTTATCCGCAATTGCCTGCTTTAATCCATAGCTAAAATCACAGTGGATTGTATTATCTGGTTCAGTGAATCGTGAAAGCACAATAGGGGCCTTATCTGAGCGCCAAGGTGTACCAGAAAGCGCTAACGTATATGCCGCATGGTATTGGATATTTAATAGAACTTCTTCTCCCCATGCATTGGCATTACTAAGAAGATTGCCTTTTAGATGATGAACTTCATCCATGATCACAAACACTTTATGCGTTCGTAAGATCTGCCAAAACGCCTCAGTTAAGGAGGGCATGAACTGGTAGGTATAGACACTACCAATGGCACCCATTAGCCCGTCAAATCGCTTGTTCAGACGCTTTGAAAAGGTTGAGCGAATGCTGTCATTCACCTCTGATGATGGAGAGAAGCACAGCACAAAATCAATTTTACCAGCATCGATTAGTCTTGATGCTAGTTCAGCTGCCATTATTGTTTTGCCCGCACCTGGCGTGGCTAAACACATAAAATGGCTTTGTGTTTGGTAACGTCTAAGCGCCTCATCAACACAAGCACGTTGCCATTGCCTTAATTTCACTCTGATGCTCCTGTAAGGTGCCTTAAATAGGCTTCAACAGCCTTAATTTTACCCATGAGTGTAGAGCCTTGATTTCGGGCATACATGTAATGAGGATAAAGATTAGCTTTAGAATTTGGAAACTCTTCATACAGGCGTTTAAACTCTTCCGCTTCACCAATAAAGCCGAGTAAATCGACCTGATACTGATTTAGAGTTGCATGCAGGCTCTCTATTTCAGAGCTCTTAGGGTGAGATACTTTTACTTTTGTAGGACGCGCTTTGCTCTGAATGAGTCTAGTTGCATCGAACATTAGCGTCTTCTCAAAATTTAACTGTTTTCCAGAAGATATTTTCTCTAAAAAGCCAATTTTCAACAGTTTTGAAAGAGTACGACGCACAATTTGATCTGACTCTTTTGGCAAAATTGAAGGTTCTACCATAATCATTTGGTTTTTCAGGTAGGTAACAGTGAATTGTTGTAATTCACTAGCAATCAAAATCGTGTGTAATACTGCATTTATGCGGATCATTATTGCACCAAAATATTTACTAATAGTCTTAAGTTTCAATATGTAATGTGCCGATCCATGACATTCATTCAATATTTTTCCTTATACTAAACGCCAAGTTCGTATAGAGCTTGACAACTTGCGATAAAAAGCTAAGGATTCCTTAGTATACCTCAAGTGAAAAAACTAAGACAATCTGAGCATCAAAGGACAAATCATGTTGAAGCTGTGGCAGATAAAATCATCAATCCATTACCTATTAGACTTAAACAAGCCCGCATTGCTAAGGGAATTAGTCAAAAACAACTGGGTATTCAGCTAGGTATGGAGGTTGGTAGCGCCAGTGCGCGTATGAATCAGTATGAGAAAGGCAAACACACGCCTGACTACAAGACCTTAAAGGCCATGGCCCATGAGCTAGGTGTGCCTGTGGCGTATTTTTTTTGTGAGTCAGAAAGCACAGCAGAGTTACTGTGCTTACTTGAAAAGATGACTGAGGAAGAAAAAGCTGCACTAGTGCATCAAATTAAAGGTGATTAATCACTAATGCCCTTTAGTATAAAATCCCTCTAATGTTCGTTCTCCTGATTCCCCACCTGCCGTAAGACTAGCGACTCCGCCATTATCAATTATGCGCTTCCTCGCACCACCTAGTGATACAGCAATTCGAGGATAATCATCTTCTAGTTCAGGATATTCTTCCGCTAACCAAATAGGAAATGCCTTAGTTTGAACCAGTTTAAGCTCTTTACCTTGGACCCGAATAGAACCTTTAGCTAAAGCCTTTACCATTGGTAAACTAGCTCCGCCACCAGTCAAAGCTACAGCTAATGCCCCATTAGGAGCTCCCGTAATAAAACTGCTATCAATTCTATTGAGAATTTTGTCCCTGCAACCAACTAGTGAATCAGCAAACAGTGTGACTTGGGGCAATGACATAAATTCATCTAGGCTGATCGGTATAAGTGCGCCATTGAATAACTTAACATGTACTTCACTATCTTCAAATAATCGCTCTTTATAATCCCGCAGTGACAATTCAAGATCCCCAGAAATGTTTCTAAAATTCTCACTATCAGATGTAATCTCGGCTTTTTTAAGAATTAGCTGTTTTAGAAGTTTATCAAGATGGTTACCAGCTTCAGTTATCCCTATCGTCGAATTTTCAACTTCTAAAGCTTTGCTTATCCCTGTGCTAGGATTATAAGCCATTCGATAAACGCTAAAGTCGCTGGTACCTGCACCAATATCAACAACCATTAGTAATGAATTAACAGTTCCTTCCCAACTAATAATAGAACCAGCAACACCTAATGGCTCGGTGATACCATTATTAATAAAGGGATACTCAATCTTATCTTGGCGAACTAGCCTCTTAGCTTCAATAAACGCAGAAAGATGAATACCATCCTCCAAAGCTTGATCAAAAGTATCTGCCAAGATTTGCGCCTCACCTAACATACGAGATAAAAGCTGCTCAGTATCCCTAGACTTACTCGTATCTAAACATGGCATAGCAAATCTACGATTCAGGTTTCTTGGCTCATTGAACTCTTCTAGGCATCGATTCACTGCCCAAGTAAGATACATCAAATAAGCCATAACCATATCACCGTAGGTAATTTTGAGGTCTGTCGGATTAAACAAAGCGGAAACCGGTTCATTAAAACCTTCCTCAGACAAATAACGTTTAATGTTATCTAAACGCTGTAAACCCGAGTGAAATTTTGACCAATCTTGTGCTTTCTTACCAAACCAGATTTTACCATCTGGATCAATAAACACAGATGAAATCAGCATGGTTTCCGAAATTTCTTCTTGATCTCCAGGTACTCCTAATCGCAATACGTGGATCTCTTCAAAATCACGTTTATGTGAACGATCTTTGACTAAGGTAACTTTAGACATAGCCGTTCCAAAATCTAAACAAAGTCGCTTATCATTGGCTGGTTGTGGTAATGAAAGTACAGATTTGTCCAGCTTAATAACATGACTTTCTAGTTCAGAAGGCTGAGCTAGAGTAGATGTGATAATTGTAGGCTCAACAGGCGTCACAGAAATAGCACTACCTTCTAGCATACTTAATGCGAACTTAAGTGCGGTAAGCTCATCATCCGTTAATAGACCATTTAGTTCGAAACTATCCTCATCGACTTGTTTGATTCGTTTGAGCAAACTCTTTAGCAGGATTTTTGCTTCCATACTTTCCATATAACACCTCCTAGGTTATTCTTCTTTTGATACTCGTGGTTTAACCAAGACTTTGATTTTTCCGCCAAAATCCTTCTGGATACCATCTCTTTCAACACGAACCGTTCTAATCCCCATCTGATGCCCACCTAGCAATTCGTGCTGTAATGGGTTGTATTCTAAAACCGCGCCTTTTAACCCCATATGCTTCAATTTACGCATAGTGGCAAGCTGTCTTGCCACTAAGGCTATTTCAGCATAACTGGAAGCAGCTTTTTTTACTGTAGCAGCCAAAGCTGGGTCCGATATTTCAACAAATGGAACTACCGCTCTTTCGAGCTTTTCCATAACTGTTTTACTGTCTTCAACATTAATCAATAACGAACCGATTTGTTGATCTTCAGAATTGCCAATTTTATGCACAGCTTCGCGAATTCTATTTTGCACATTGCCAGCTTGTTCCCACCAAGCTTTTACTTCAGGATCAAGTTCTTGAGCTTCTGTGAAGTGGGAAACAATTGCTGGCATGGCCTGAGATCTTGAGTAATAAGCAGATACAAGCATTTCAACTAGATCACTATCGGTTTTGCCTTGACGGGCAACAACGAGAGCAGCTTCCTTTAAGCAGGTCCTAATACGCTCTAAATTTTTTGACTGACGCATAATTTCAACCCACGCATCTCGCCCTAGAACAGTGCGCGCTTTTTCAAGCATTGCATAGGTGGGAGCTAATAACGCATAAGAAAAACGTAACTCGATAATACGTGCCAACATAAGTAAACTATCATCGATAATATCAGTTAGGACATCCTCACCAACTTCTCGGTTATTAGTTAGCATCAGCTTAAATAACCACTCTCCTAACGCAGTACCTGGATTTGTACCTACTTTACTGGACCACTCTTGAACTACCTCTAGAGTAGAGCTAGAAATTCGGCGGATTCGTTTGTATCTTGCCTCGTTACCTTCCATCAATTTTAGTGCTTCGAAAGCGCTGCTGAACTCATGCCAAAATGAAGATAAATTGCCTATTTCACCTAATGCTGTAGCTATAAATATTCTGCGGGCTTTTTCGGCTGTATCAACAGATACAGCTTCTTGAAGACAGTATTTAACTAACCAAGGGGCTTTAACTGACGCAAATGCTATTGATGCATAATATTTCTCGTCACCGTCAGCCAGTAAATCTATTGATCCTGGCTCCCCGTGAAATAATTCACCGAGTCGCTCAAATACAATTTCTTTGCGACTACGTACAACAGCAGAAATTCGCCCTAATATTGCTGCAGAAATGAGCCTATTTTCTTGTTTATTGTCTTTATCCGCTAAGGCTAGCTCAATAACAGCATTACAAATCAAAACAAGATTATCATCTTTGAGTAATCCTTGGATTTTTTGTGTTGCCATTGAACGAGTTAGAAGCTCATTTACCGAGCGTAGATCGTCAGAATTCTTAATAAATTTAAGTTGTGCACTAATATCGTCTAATGATATTTGTTGGTGTGTTTTCATAATATGTTTGTTTCCTAAGCACTCTTACTTTCTTCAGCTACCGCATTGGCATTCACCGCTCGTATCACCCCAAACAGCTCGACCACTTTGCCTTCATCAAAAAAGCCGTAGGCGCTTTCGCCGTGGTAGTCAGTAAAAGGCGGCTCGAATATATGCGCCATATCTAGCACACCATTATCAACAAGATAATCAATAACTTGGTTTACAAAGTTAATTTGTTCGGCGTTATATATCCCTTCATCTAAAAAGCTGCTGAAGGCTTCCTTAGCGGCATTCAAGTCCATGCCCACCAATTGCCGAATAAAGGTGCCTAATGGCTTTTCTTGTAGTATTTGGTGGCGATAGGCTTCTATGTCACTCATGCCGCTGGCATCCAACAGCAAACCTTCGAGAACGTCCAAGTCGGCTTGGGTAATGGGTTTATTCCGCTTGAGTTTTTGAATGGTCAGTTGATCTTGATGATCTTGAATAT
Organism: Shewanella sp. SM73; assembly: GCF_025653795.1. Taxonomy (NCBI): domain Bacteria; kingdom Pseudomonadati; phylum Pseudomonadota; class Gammaproteobacteria; order Alteromonadales; family Shewanellaceae; genus Shewanella; species Shewanella sp. SM73. The sequence continues at coordinate 15,453 of NZ_JAKKRY010000016.1, read as the reverse complement.
ACAGTTCAATTTTCTTGCGGTATTGGGCTAAATCCATCGTAGGATTTTGATACACGGCTGTTACGTCATGCACGCCCTGTACTTCATCCACAAATTGGGTGTATACCACCTCTTTTTTATCTTTATCCAATGCAAACATTAGGTTACGCAAGCGTTTACGAATATCTTCTAATGTCGTTACATGAATATCTTGCCAAAACTCATGGACTTGAATGTCTTGAATTAACTGTAACTGCGCTTGTACGGCAGGGATGGTGGATTTGGCCTCAAGTTGCTGGGCGATTTCCATCACTCGTTGCCGACTCAGTTCTGGCACCATGCCTTTTTCAAGTAAGGCTAACTGCATGGTTAACATCAGATTGTCAAAACGATTGGATAAATTACTAACCTGCTCATCCTGATTAAAAGCGTCGGCTTCTGTGGGGAGCGCCGAGACATGGCTTTCAAGCTCAGTAAATTTTGCATCATCAATATGATCCCAAAAACCGCGTTCCAAAAACGGTTCAACCTTCTGGCGTTTGGGCCTCACAATAAAGTTATCAAGGTTCATGCCCGTTACTTGATGATGCAGCATATCCAGTTGATAGTTGTTCAAGTCGCGCAATAGCTCGCAATCTTCTGGGTATTTATCGCGGTAGGTGTCATCGAGCAAGCGAGCATTGAGCAAGGTACTTAATTGCACTCGCTTTTCAAACACTTGCTGCATAACTGGTTTTGTAATGCCGACGGGTAAACCTTCAGGGTTGGCGTCAAAAAACTCAAAGTTTTGGCAATAATCGAATATTTTAAAGGTAGTTTTGTCATCACCTGGGCCAAATAAATTGGGGCATAAACGGGTGCCACGGCCAACCATCTGGGTAAATTTGACCTTAGAGCGAACCACTTTAAAAAACACTAAATTGACCACTTCAGGCACATCAATACCTGTGTCAAGCATATCCACCGATATCGCAATCCGGCAGGTGGGATTCTTCGGATCAAAGTCTTTGCGCTCGTTTTCATCGCCGCCAAATTCATCGATCAAACTTTGGGCATAGGTTTCTTTAAAGGTGATCACCCGCGCCAGCTTTCCCGCCCATTTGGGGTAGTTTTTGTTAAACATTTTTTCAAGGAATACCGCATGATCATTGTTGGCTGCAAAGATGATGGTTTTACCTATCACATCGCCACCTTCCACATGAATGCCCCCAAGCGGCTCTTTACTCATTAGCTGGGCAAACATCTTCTCGGCGGTATCTTCGTTAAACAAAAACTTATTTAATTCCGAAGGAAGCACCTCATCGCGGCCCTCAAGCTCGGGTTTACTTTCCCATTCCTGTTTTTCCTCATCCGATAATGCTTGATACTTCACCCCATCGCGCAAAAACTGCGTCGCGACCGAAATCTTCGTCGGTGGCACTAAGTATTTTTCGGCATAGGCGCTGCCGTCTTCATAGGCATAGGTGGGCATGCCTTTTTGTAAGTCAAAAATGCCGTAGGTATCTTTTTCAACCTCATCTTTCGGGGTGGCGGTTAAGCCTACTAACAGGCCGTCAAAATACTCAAAAATTTGCCGATACTTGGCATATACCGAGCGATGCGCTTCATCGACAATGATTAAATCAAAATGGCCGACACCAAAGGGGCGCTCATTCGCGCCACGGTCGAGCAGGTTTTTCATGGTGGGATAAGTGGCAAAATACAAGCGGCTGTCGATGCTGTCTTTACTCTGGCCAGAACTTAATATGGCGCAACTGACACGGGGTAAGAGTTTAACAAAGTTCTTTTTTGCTTGAGATAACAACGCATTGCGATCGGCCAAAAACAACACGTTTTTCACCCAGTTATTTTTAACCAACAAATCGACCAGGCTTATCACAGTACGGGTTTTACCCGTGCCCGTTGCCATTACCAGCAGCGCCTTGCGTTGATGTTCAAGCTCAAAGTGCTGCAAAATATGGGTAATCGCCGCTTTTTGATAATGACGGTTGGTAATATCCTCATTGATCTGGGTAGTCAGTTTTTTGCCTTTACCCTTATCGTCACTAAAAAACGCCACCCTGTCACTGCGGCGCTTAATCATTAGCGCCAATTCATCTTTGGTGTAAAAACCTTGTACTTTGCGCGGCGGGTAAAAGGCATCATCCCACAAATAAGTTTCGTAACCGTTGCTGTAAAAAATAATCGGCCGCACACCGCATTGACGCGCTAAACAATCGGCATACAGCTTGGCTTGCTGTTGGCCGTCTTCTGGGCGGCGACTGGTGCGCTTAGCTTCGACAACCGCCAGCGCAGTGCCATCATCACCCCAGAGCACATAATCAACAGCACCATTGCCCTGTGGATTAGCATCTGATATCGGCATGGTGGTTACGGGATATTCACGGTCGCGCTTATCTTTAAGCGGCCAACCCGCCTCATTTAGCAGCACATCGATGAGGTAATCACGGGTTTCGACTTCGTTATAGTCATGGCTGTCCTGCGTGCTATCGGCCGTTTGCTTGGCCTTGGCAATTTGCGCAAGCAAAGCTTCGTTTTGCGCCTTTAACGCGGCATTTTCACTCAGCTGTTGCTGATAGTCGTCACGCTTAATGCTGTCGCTTTCGGCGAGCTGTTTTTCAAGCTCTTGCACCCGCTTAATACTGCTGATGGCTTTAGTGACTAAGCCTGCATCAATGGCGAGCTTTTGCGGTACAAGGGCTTCATCAAAGGGCGCGATGGTAAAGCGGGTTTTATCGAGCGTTGGCGTATAAGTGCGCATAAACCAATACAGCACATGGTGCAGCTCTTTGACCGCTTGTAACGCATCCCGTTGTGGCGGGGTACTTTTGCCGTGCACCGCCTCGTTACCGATTTTGATGATGAGTTTAAGCTTGGGGAATAAGTGACTGGCAAGGTTATCTTTAAAGCCTTGGTCATGGATCAGCGACATTAAGGTCGCATCATGGCGCGGCCGTTTTAGCCAGTTGTCGATGTCAAACACGGTTTCAACCATCAGCTCCAGCGCATTGCGGGCATAAAAGCCTGCAATACGTGGGTCGCTTTTAATATTGGCCTCAGCGCTTTGGGCGCGGGCCAGTATTTCGGCGCAGTGTCGGCTAAAGAGATTGGTCTCCTTGTCTACCTTGGGATTTGTGGCGTTCGCTGTATTAGCGCTAGCATTGGCGGCGCTAAGCAGCTCAGCCATAAACGCAAAGTTGCTAACACCCAACGCGACACTGGCAGGGTTTAGCGTACTGGCGGAAGGAGTGACCGTCTCTGACATGTAATTTCCTTTTACATTTTATGAGGTTTTCACGTTAGCAAAGTTATGTTCGCCGCTAAAGGCTTTTTGCATTAGAGCATTGAATACTTTTTGATATTCAAGATCTTGTAATTTAACCTCTTGTATCAAGGCTCTAATTTTTGCGATTCTAACTGAAAAATCTATCTGCAATTCAATTGGTGGTTTTGCAATCTTGATACTTTGAAACTCTTTGGCATTGATGTTTGCCATTCCAACAATACTTTTACACATTGTCTGAAGAGTCTGCTTACCATATTTAGAATTCATAAAAGATGAAATATAGTCAGGGTGTCCGAATTTATTACACCGTGCTCTTACCAAGTAACCAGCATATGCCATCGGCTCTTTCTCTCGGTAAACAGCTGTTTTACCAACAAGTTCTTTGCTATTTGTTCTGTTAAATAATATATCGCCGTCTTGTACTAAATACTTATCTTCATCCTTCTCGTCCATATCCATGTACTTTAAAGATGTAAAATCCCAATTACCTTCATAGGTTATATTGTTCATGCGAAGTACTGGGTATTTCAGGATATCAGTTGACGACTTTTCAGATGTTCCATAATTAGCCGATGATAACAGTTCTGCAATAGTACCAATCTTCCAGCCTTTCGGATTGGTTGCTGGGTCGCCGAACATCTCAATAAACACTGACTGGGCGAGGCTGTTTAGCTCTTGCTCCATTTGTTGGCAGTCTTTACGTAGTTGGTCGGCTTTTTCTAATACCGCCGCAATTTGCTTCTGGGTTTCCAGTGGCGGGAGTGGGATTTTGAAGGCTTCTACAATTTTTTTAGAAACCTCTTTAAATGTTGCACCGTTGCCTTCATTTTCAAGTCTCTCTGCTGAGTGAAGCATACAAAAATAAAGATATTTAACATCTACTTTATATGATGGTATTAGACTTTTAAATCCCTGATTGGTGCACATTTCTTTAGTTGTTATTGCAATATTCCCAATAGGTGCTCTTGAGGTAAGTAATAGACTTCCTATCGGCAGTTTACATGCAGCACAACTATCAAAACCCTCGTTGGATATATATTCAGGCGCATCATTGATGTATAGGCTATTTATTTTTGATATGTCTTTAGGCGTAACCCAAGGTACATCTTTACTATCCCAATAAGATTCAACCTCTCTTCTTGGAGTGGCGCCGCCAACAACGGTACAGCAGTCCTTAAGCGCAACTAGTGGCCAGCTCATTTCAGTAACCCTTCTAGCTCTTCCACACTCTTTGTCATCTTCGCTTGCAAAGCTTTAATCCGTCCTAAGATCACTTTGGGTGAGTCGTACTGCACTTCCTCATACACCACTTGCTTGTATTTATTCAGGCTTAAATCGCAATCATTGGCGGTAATGCGTGCCACTGGCACCATAAAGCTTTGATCTGTGGTTTTGCGGTTGTGCTCTGGGCTGGCAAGGTTGGGCGTGCCATCGGCATGAGTTAGGCTAGTAAAGCGGGCAATAATGTCGGCAATATTGCTTTGCTCGTGGGTCGGCTGCCCTTTACTACCATCTGGGCCGTCTTTTACCAGCGGGGTTCGTTTATCATCCAGCGAATACCCATCGGCCTGCATATCGTAAAACCACACCTTGTCGGTGCCGCCGGAGTTGGTTTTGGTGAAGATTAAAATCGCGGTACTGACACCAGCATAGGGCTTAAACACCCCCGATGGCAGCGAGATAACCGCCTCAAGCTTTTGCTCGTTAACCAGTTTTTCACGAATGCTTTTGTGGGACTTGGTTGAGCCAAATAATACCCCGTCTGGCACAATCACCGCGGCGCGGCCACCGACTTTAAGCATGCGTAAAATCAGCGCTAAAAACAGCAGTTCGGACTTTTCAGTCGGGCCCTTGGCTTTCACTTCAACTTGGGTTTCAACCCCGTCTGCATCGATTTCGGTTTTGTACTTTGGCGCGACTTTTTTGGCGGCAGGGTTTTTACCCAGCGCGCGCAGTAAATCCGGCGCAATAATGTCAAAATCGACCGAGCCCTTAAAGGGCGGGTTGGCCAAAATCAAGCTATAGGCTTCGCGAATATTGGCATCGCCTTGGTCTTGTAAACTATCGCGATACAGCACAGTTGGGTTTTCAATGCCGTGCAGCAGCATGTTCATCGCGCCGATGCGCAGCATACTTTTATCAAAGTCAAAGCCGGTGAACATGGCATTATTAAAGTGCTGGCGATTGGCAGGCTTATTAACCTCTTGCTTGTAGCGGTGTTCAACGTATTCGAGCGCCGCCATTAAAAAGCCACAGGTACCAGATGCGGGATCGCAAATGGTGTCGCCCAGTTTTGGCTGCATCAGCTCGACCATCATTTGAATCATGTGGCGCGGGGTGCGGAACTGGCCGTTAACGCCCGATTGTTGCAATTTGCTTAATAGATATTCGTATAAGTCGCCCTTGGTGTCTTTGTCGTCCATGTTGATGGCATTGAGCAAATCGACCACTTGCGATAGCAGCTTAGCGGAGGGGATCATAAAGATGGCATCTTTCATGTGCTCGGCAAAGCTACCTTCATCGTGAAGATTTTTTATTTTAGGAAACACCTGATTTTGGACTATGTCCATCATCACATCAGGATCTTTATCTTTAAAATGACTCCAGCGCAGTGCTTGTTCATCAGGGCCAAAGATGGGGTTAGCTACAGCAATGCCCGTGGCCTGCGCGCGACGCTCGGCGGTGCGTTGTAGCTCATCTAAACGGCGGATAAATAACAGATAAGATATTTGCTCAATCACGGAGATAGGGTTGGCGACCCCGCCAGTCCAGAACATGGTCCACACTTGGTCGATTTGATTGCGTATTTTGCCTGTTAACATTTTATCTCTCTGTATTCAATATCACGAATCAAGCGGAGTATGGGCCGCTTGATATGAGCCGCTTGATATAGGCTGAAGCCTTAGCGTTTGGCGGCTAAAAAGTTGTCCTCATCATAGCAGTAAATTTGCGTTATGTTATGGTAATAGGCCAACTTTTTGAGCCAGTTATCTGCATCAGTTAAAGGTTATGGAAGGTAAAATTTGGAGGATTAACTTGCTATTTTTTCGGCACAACCTTATCGTCTAGCTAAGGATTACTTAGTTTTTTGGTGGGTGATGGCATTTTTATTTTCCCCTAGAGCAAGAGCATTCATTGATGAGTCGCTTGAAAGTTATTTGCTTCGAATCGTTTCAGAGAACTTTTTTGATTCTTACCAGCAGCTCAGCTTGGCGATCAGAGAAGAGCTACATGAGCTCGACTTTGAGGCGCATGGGGCTTTTCCTATCGAGCTAAAACGCCTCAATATTTATCATGCTAAGCACAATAGCCACTTTAGGATGAGGGCGTTGGGCTTACTTGAATCCCTTCTTGGTTTACCTCCCCATGAACTGGAGAAAATAGCCCTATTTAGATCGAACAGAGTCTTTATGGAGTCTAGCGTTGCAGTGCATCGTAATGGTATCGATATTCCTTTAAGTTTTATCCGTTATGCAAATGAGGATGATGTTGAGAGTGTGCCCGTTTGCCCTCAATGCTTAAAGGATGAGCCTTATATTCGGCAAGTTTGGCATTTAAAGCCATACACTGCCTGTAACAAGCATGAGTGCGAATTGATTCATCATTGCCCCGAATGCAAAGCACCGCTCAACTATATTGAGAATGAATCAATTGGCTATTGTTCCTGTGGATTTGAGATTTCAAAAGCAGCAGTTATTAGCGCTAAACAATCAGATCTCATATTAGCGCGAAGCCTTATCAATGGTGATGTTACGTCTACAAATCCGCTTCTTCATGAAGTATCTGCAACTCATCGGCTTGCGGCTCTAGTTTGGTATCAAAAGCGTTATTGCAAAAGTAAAGAAGCTTCTTTTTGCGATGCGGTGGAGTATTTTGATAACTGGCACGAAAACCTTTATCAAGAACTGGATCAGCTGACGCAAGGCGCTGAATTAAGACTGATAAAGTTATTTAACCACACTGCATTTCGATTTATTTATGGTGAGTTAATTCTGCATTCCCGCTGTCTGTATCCTGAGGATAAAGATCCACATTTTATCTATGTTGCATTAATGCGTTATTTGCAAAGATTGGTTGAGCTACATCCAAAATCGAAAAAACCTAACGTGGCTGATACGCTAGTGACAGTTGCAGAAACGGCGGTTTTACTGTCAACAACCCAAGAGCAAGTTTATCGGCTTCATCAAGATGGGATATTAACGTCGGCGTTTAGGCAAAAAATGAAGCAGAGGATTGATCCACATATTGGTGTTTTTTATTTAAGACAAGTGATTGAGTATAAAAGCAGCTTCGGCAGTGATAAACAGGGGATGTACATATCGGCATGGTAACGAATTTACATTTGCGAGCACTGCTAGACACTGAAGGATCCCCTCATAAATCAGCCATAGCATAGCCATATTTGAGCAACTGATTGGCGAATAATACCCAGGCCGCCAGCAATTCTTTCTCCGTGATTTGATAATCAGGCCGCCTGAGTACCTCCAATCCCAAGCGAATCGTTGAGAGTACCGTTCGATGCCCAATGGTATTGGCCTGAAAATGCTTATCCCAGCCCTGTTGCTGTGCGTGTAAACCAACTAGCCACAACAGGCATTGAACCATCAACGCTATCAGTAGGATGATGTCGAATCGCTCTGGACTGTTGGTACGACTTTGGCGTAAGCCAAAGCCGTATGCCGGGCTTTTGAGGTCACGAAAGGTTTCCTCTATTTGCATACGTTTGGCGTACAGGTTTACCAGCTGCTTTGGGCTCCGAGATTCTGGTGGTAAATTGCTGGCTAACACCCAAGGCTCTTTCGCCGATGTTGAGTACGTTTTTGCCGATGGATGGTGGCAATTAGTCCTCGTTGAACGCTGATTTGTACGCCCCTTAGGTTTGCTACGATAAAGCGTGAGATGGCAATTGATAGGGTTAGTTTTGGTCAAGGTCTTACAACCCAGGCTCTTCGCTTGACCGTTGGCCAAGTCATGTGTACTGCGAACTGCACGCCAATTTTCAGCGCCAATATCTGCAAATTGAACTGTACCGCGAATACGGCTTAGCCAAAACCAACCATGCGCCTCAACCTCTTTGTACCAAGGCACTTTGAACCCCGCGTCAGTCACGATGAGAGGGGTAACATGCAAAGGTAAAATCTTGGCTAAGTCCGCTAAAAAACCGTTGTGGGAGGCCTTAGAGCATTGTTCTGATAGGGGATAGGACTTCTCATACAGGGTAATAGAGCGGCCATTGAAGGCTATTGAGGCGCGCAGAGCCATGATGCGTTTATGCTCTCGGATGTCTGACCAATCGACGAGCACAATCGGCATAGGGTTACCAGAACAGATGAGGCTGGCATGCCATTGGTAGACAGCTAACCGTTCTTGATGCAGATGCGTGTTGCCGAGCAAACGATCAATGCGCTTGATGTTGTGCTTGGTTCGGGCCGTGGTTGGTAAATTTCGACCTAACTCAGTCAAGGTCAGTGTCTTACATTCAATCAGTGCCTTAGAGGCCAGCATCAAGCTGTTTAATCGTTTTAGGTGAAGTTCTGGGCAGTATTGGTGTAAAGAATGTTGTAGGATATTGGCTTCGCGCATCTTGTTGTCCAAGTGTAGTTTTTAGCGAAACCATTTGATCATGCAACAAGATGCGCTTCCACTCTAATTTGATGATTTATTTGTAAATCATCAGGGGATTCTTCAGTGCTAGACATTGAAGACGTTCAAGCGCGTTCGGCAGCGTTGAGGCGTGCATTTGCTGCTTATACAGAACCGTTAGATGTGACTGGCGAGGAAAGCTCTGCCCTAATTATTTTGCTTAATCTTACCTATCCGAAAAAGTTGGTGGATGATTTACTCGATAAAAGCTTAGCTAGAACAACTGTTAATAACCAAACCCATATTGATGTTTGCATTGACGAAGTACAATGGCTGCATACCCATAATCTCAAGTACCCAGATATTCGGGTCAGTAAACAAAGGCTCGTTGCCTTCAGTCCTCAATTACATCCCAATATGTTGAGTAGCGCTAATTGCCAGCGTACTTTAGGGTGGTCTCATGACAGTGCGAAAGTCAATTTTGCCAAGCTGTTTGGCTGCCAGTTTATTTGGCAAGGTAAAGTAACTTGCCTTGCAACATTAATGTGTGAAGCACCAAAACACTGGAAAGAGGCTTTTCAAGAACTTGGCATGCCTGTTAAACAGTTTATGAATATTTGCGGCAGGGTGAAGCATTTTTTACCTGCGCAGTTAAGCCCAGATAAAGTCGATAAATACTCCGTACAGGTTCGAATGCCATTCCGTGATGGATATATAGCGATTACCCCCGTTGTAAGCCATGCACTTCAGTCTGAACTCCAGCAAGCAGCAATCAAAAAACAGGGCCGATATACCAGTCTTGAGTTTATTCGTCCTGCGGCAGTCAGTGAGCTAGTCGCATCTCTTGGCGGTAATGCTAAAGCCCTGAATTATCCGCCTCGTATTAATAAAAAAACTCACGGATTAGGCAACAATTTACTGGCTAGGGTCTTATCTGGTCAGGATGTATTGAATCAAAATGTATTGTCACAGCCTCGATTTGTGAGGGTATTGGATGAACTGTTATCGAGTGAATCAGCGTTGGCGTTAAAGCAACGCAGGCAACAAAAAGTCGCCAATCTTAGACAGATAAGAGCGATGTTATCTGAGTGGCTTGCGCCAATGTTGGAATGGCGATTAGAGGTTAAAGAGGGGCCGATTCTTCTTAGCGAGCTTGAGCCTATTAATGGCTCATTAGAGTATCAGTTTTTAACCTTTGAGAATGAGCTATTACCTGAATTGCTGCTGCCTCTGTTCGGCAGATTGAATTCGGTGATGTCGCATTCAGCAATGATAAGTCAGTATGCCTTTCATCAGAGACTGATGCCCCTTCTTCGAAATAGCTTGAAATGGTTGTTAACTCATTGGGCTTGTAAAGAACCTTTGCTACAAAATGATGCTGAAGGTGAGCATTTCCAGCGATATTTACATTTGAAAGGTATTCGAGTGTTTGATGCCCAAGCTTTATCTAATCCGTATTGTGTTGGCATTCCTTCTCTCACAGCTGTTTGGGGAATGATGCATAACTACCAGCGGCGATTAAACGAAGGCTTGGGTACTCAGCTTAGATTAACCTCATTTTCGTGGTTTATTCGTCAGTACTCATCTGTCTCGGGCAAAAAACTGCCTGAGTACGGCATGCAAGGATCGAAAGAGAATCAATTTAGACGAGCTGGAATAATTGATAATAGACATTGTGATTTAGTGTTTGATCTTGTCATTCATATTGATGGTTATGAAGACGATTTAGTTATCTTAGATAATCGAACTGAAATGTTGAAAGCAAGTTTTCCGGCGAACTTTGCCGGTGGAGTAATGCATCCTCCCGAGTTAGATGCTGTTGGTGCGTGGTGCCAGCTTTATCAATCCGAAGCTGAACTTTTCTCAACATTGAAAAGACTGCCTATGTCAGGAAAATGGATTATGCCGACGAGATATTCAATAGATAATATTAGTGATCTTCTGTTTTTGTTGGATAAAAATTCATCGCTGTGTCCCACTATGGTTGGCTATTTACCATTAACTGAACCCGTTAGCCGAGTTGGTAGCCTAGAGCCTTTACATTGCTATGCTGAACCAGCGCTTGGCGTAGTTGAGTGTGCATCGGCAATTGAGATAAGGTTACAGGGGCAAATAAACTATTTTAAGAGAGCGTTTTGGATGTTAGAAGCAAAAGAGCATTCAATGCTGATGAAACGGATTTAAGGAAGGTGTATGGAGCTATGCAATGTTTTAAAGTATGACCGATCCCTCTACCCAAGTAAGGCGGTATTTTTCTATAAAACGGCCGATTCTGATTTTGTTCCTCTTGAAGCTGAAATCACTCGTATACGTGGTCAAAAAGCTGGATTCACTGAAGCATTTACTCCTCAATTTAAATCGAAAAACTTAGCACCCCAGGACCTTACACACTGTAATCCTCTAACGATTGAAGAATGTTATGTTCCGCCAAATGTAGGGCACATCTATTGCCGTTTCTCGCTAAGAGTACAAGCTAACTCACTCAAACCATCTGGCTGCAGCGATCCTGAAGTTTCAACTTTGCTTGAAAAGTTGTCTGCAGCATTTAAGGAGTGCGACGGTTACCAAGAGCTGGCGAGCCGTTTTTGTAAAAATCTGCTGTTAGGAACTTGGCTCTGGCGTAATCAAAACTCTGGTAACACTCAAATAGATATTAAAACCAGTGCGGGAAAGTATTATCAAATCAGTAATACGAGGCAGTTAGCTTGGAATATTTGGTCTGATGAAGCCCGGACAGTTCTTGATGAATTAAGTAAAGAGATGCACTTAGCTTTGACTGATCCGAATGTATTTTGGAACGCCGATATTACAGCAAAAATTGAGACTGTCTTTTGCCAAGAGATCTACCCAAGCCAAACCTTTGGTGAAAAGTCCGCAGAAGGTGAAACTTCAAAACAGTTTACTAAGGTTAAATGTACTGATGGTCGTTATGCGGTGAGTTTTAATTCGGTCAAGATAGGTGCGGCTATTCAATCAATTGATAATTGGTGGGATCAGGACGATGTTAAACGATTACGAGTACATGAGTACGGTGCAGACAAAGAGCTGGGTATTGCACGGCGTTCACCTGAATCTGCACTGAGTTTTTATACCTTATTTGTAAATACAGAGCTGTATTTAGCTGAACTCAAGCAACAGGCCGCAGAGTCAGGGCATTCAATTCATCCTAATATTTACTATCTTTTTGCTGTCCTGATAAAGGGTGGCATGTTCCAGAAGAGAGCCGAAACGAAGAAGGCATAATATGCAGCGCTACTTTTTTATGGTGCGTTTCTTACCAAAAGAAGCAAACTTGGCCTTGCTGATGGGGCGTTGTATCTCAGTAATGCATGGGTACATCTGCAAACATGAAATTAAAGGTCTTGGGGTGACGTTTCCTGCTTGGTCGGATGCCTCTATCGGTAATGTCATTGCTTTTGTTCATTCTGATAAAACGGTTTTGAGTGAGCTAAAGCAGCAATCCTATTTTCAAGATATGAAAGAATGTGGCTTTTTTAGTCTTGGTAACGTTGACGTTGTACCTGATGATTGTGTTGAAGTGATGTTCAAACGTAATCAGGCAATTGCAAACATGTTTGTTGGTGAGGCTCGCAGACGCTTAAAACGTTTGGAAAAACGAGCGTTAGCTCGAGGTGAGACATTTAATCCTATAAAAAATACTCAGCCAAGAGAGTTTAACATTTTCCATCGTATAGCAATGAGCAGCGGTAGTAATAAGCAAGATTACCTTCTTCATATACAGAAAATGGTAGCAAAGGAGCAAACTGAACCATTGTTTAGTAGCTATGGGGTTGCTAGCAATTTACAACTAAATGGAACAGTACCGGAGCTATCTCGTCTTATAGATAAAATTTGACCTTTTGGTTTCGTGGTTGCGGTAATGTTTTGATTGTAAGGCTAATTATCTATATGAGGAATTATATGGTTATTTTCTGGATTTTGACTCTAGCAATTGATTTTATTTAGGTTTATTTTATAAACGTATTGTGACCTGCCGAATAGGCAGCTGAAAATAAGATGGAGTGCCAAACGTATTACAATGATGTGTGACCTGCCGAATAGGCAGCTGAAAATTCACCCATGCATAGCACCTTGCGCAGATTTACGTGACCTGCCGAATAGGCAGCTGAAAATTACAGTGCCCCCCAACACCATGGCCCATAAATGTGACCTGCCGAATAGGCAGCTGAAAATGTTAGTGTTCGAATCATCATAGTAGATGAACAGTGACCTGCCGAATAGGCAGCTGAAAATTCAAGTCCATATCGTTGAATCGTCCAAAATGAGTGACCTGCCGAATAGGCAGCTGAAAAGCGCGAAAATCGTGATTTTAAAGTCGACTTTGAGATGCCTGCCGAAAAGGTAGTTAAACCTCCTCCCATTGTTATGGGAGGAGGGCTTTATCTGTAAGATTCATAGTTTCTGACTCATTTCTGCCCCAAAGTTTGCTAGCACTTGTTTAGTGAATCGAAAGCTGACGAACGAGTTGCCCTAAAAAATCTCATCTATTTGCCTAATGTTTGGCTCTACCGTAAAGCGACTAACAATGTATAGGTATACAGTCGTATTTAAAATTAGATGCTTTTGAGTGTTTTTAACCTCATTTGCTTGCGCGTTTTTCCAGCCAAAAACAAACAAAACCCTTTTAAATTATTGATATATATTTTTTACAAATTAGATAATCGGTTTGGGAAACGCGCATGCGCGTTTTTCAGGATGGTGTATTTAATGAAAAGCTGATAAGTTCTTTGCAATACATGTAGTTAACTGTGCGCGTTTTTACTGGTCTAATGAGATAAACGCGCATACGCACTATACAAACGTTATGTGTTCAAGGAGCTGCACTCATGGAAACCGATCTTATTCTGGTATCTTTAAATAATGATCAGATTTCCAAAGCAATGGACGCTTACCTTTGAAGTGTGCTTTAACACTCTATTTTTGTAGTGGGAAATGACATATTATTAATTTAAGGTCACACAAAATTTAAAATTTTAAGATAAATCTGCTCAGTATTGTGCCTAGCTAAATTAATAGAACGGAATGTTTATGTTGAAGATTATACAATTTTTATTTGTTTCAGTCTTTGTCTTTATATTTGGAGGCATAGCATATGTTATAAACCCTGTTGCAGGGCTTATTGTTGGCGGGGGGATTTTTTATCTCTTTTTTTTGAAACCTACTATGGACGAAGGGAAGGTTCATAATACTTGGCAACAACACCAGACATTTGATGAATACATTAAAATTAATCCAAACAAAAAAACTTCACATGGAATGAAATGTTCTCAGTGTAATAGCTCAAGCATCAGAAGCTGGGGCATAGATGGCCCATCAGATAAAAGACGTGTTCATATTTGCAATCATTGTAACAAGGAACTTTATCGCACAAGTTAACCTGTTTTTGATTACGATGAGGCCATTTTGATTACAACTAAATGTGATTACAACTAAATGGACATCCATCATTAATGGCGCGGTAATTAACCTCCGACTATGCTTAGGCTAAGCATTGAACAAGGAGGTTTGTATGCCGCGCCCTCGCAGAACTCAGATTAGTGTTGAAGACACGCCCTTCTATCACAACGACTAAATGGACATCCATCGTTAATGGCGAGGTAGTTGGGGTCGTCTCAGAAAACGGAAAATAAAGCACGCTAAGCCGGTGGCAGCGGTCGCAATGGCCTGAACTTCCCCGCACCGACCTTGGCACTGCTGCGCCATAGGTAATCGCCGGTCAGGTTGATATGCTCCCACCCCAGCGGGGACAGATATTGCAGCAACGTGTCGTCCAGCGCCATGCCGTGGGCACGCAAAGCACTGGTGGCACGCTCCAGATAGACCGTGTTCCACAACACGATGGCCGCCGTCACCAGATTGAGGCCGCTGGCCCGGTAGCGCTGCTGCTCAAAACTGCGGTCGCGGATTTCACCCAATCGGTAGAAGAAGACCGCCCTGGCCAGCGCGTTGCGCGCCTCGCCCTTATTCAGCCCCGCATGGACGCGGCGGCGCAGCTCCACGCTTTGCAGCCAATCCAGAATGAACAGCGTGCGCTCGATGCGCCCCAGCTCGCGCAGGGCGACGGCCAAGCCGTTTTGGCGCGGATAGCTGCCGAGCTTGCGCAGCATCAGCGAGGCCGTCACCGTGCCCTGCTTGATGGCTAAATTTGCCCAACGCGCCAAAAGTGTAAAGTTAGATTTATGCACGAGGTAACAACTTGTTTTCAATATCAAATACACCTTAAACCTAAACATTAAAAATTTGCCATAATCTCTTTAGAGATTTTGATAACCGACTTATGATAGTAGTTTTGATAGGTGATAAATTACTCTATCAAATTGTATACATTTTGATAGGGTGCATTTTTGACTTTTATCGCCCAACTGGTGTAAATTGAGCGAATCGAACGATTCGTTTAAAGGTGATAAATGAACACTCTTTCAGCCAATGAAGCAAAAATTCACTTTGGAGATTTGTTGCTCAAAGCTCAACAAGCTCCAATCCAAATTAATAAAAATGGCAAGCCTGTGGCCGTTGTTATTTCAGCTGATGCATACCAAAGTATCGAGACACTAAAATTACATTTGCTTCAATCCAAAGCGGTG
>NZ_JAKKRY010000015.1:0-127458 GCF_025653795.1 Shewanella sp. SM73 | reverse complement strand
TCACCAATGGCTCCTTGCTCACCGGCACCACCAGTGTCGATGGCCCGCTCAGCATTCAGAGCTTCAGCGTCGCCGGACAAACCGGTCCGTTCACCCTGGGCACCGCCTACGTGATCGCCGGCCAAGGCACCCTGACGGTCAATGCCAACGGCACCTACAGCTTTGAGCCCGCCGCCAACTGGAACGGCAACTTCCCGGTTGTCACCTACACCGTCACCGACGGCGTCAGCACGGACACTTCGACCTTGACTATCACGGTCACGCCAGATAATGACGGAGTTTCTTTAGGTGGTCTCAACGTCCAAGATGGTGAGCTAACAGTTAACGAAGCTAACCTTTCAACGGGTTCAGCGCCTAATAGCAATGCGCTGACTCAGACTGGTAACTTTAGTTTTACCTCTGTTGATGGATTAGCCTCTATCACCATCAAAGGACAAAGCTTTAATTTGGCGGCATTACTGGCACTAAGCCCCAATACTGCGGTAAATATTACAACTCCTTATGGTGTCTTAACACTGACTGGTTTCACAGGCGATGCAAGCGGTGGCTCCATCAGCTACAGCTACACCTTAAATAATAATGTCGACAATGACTCTCCCCCTGCAACTAACACTAGTTATTTAGATAGCTTTGCTGTAACCGTTGTGGATCAGGATGGTAGCCAAGCAAATGGCAGCCTTGATGTGAAGATTGTTGATGATGTCCCTAATGCCAAAAACGACACAGGCAGTGTCGATGTGATCGTGGATAGTTTTATCGTATCTGGCGTTGTGGCAAATTGGACATCATGGACAAATGGCACAAGCGTAACCAGGTTCGATGGTACAACTAGTCCTAATGGTGGTGGGACGGATAATGACAGTGGTTTAGATCAGATCAGATGGGGAAATCCAACTAATACCTATCAATCTGGCTATGGTTTTATTGATAATGACAGTGCATTAAATGGTCAGTTCTCATTAAACCAAGATATCATTTTAGGTACTTTTACCCACTATAATTTCCCAGTCTCTTCAGGAGGAGCAATTACCAAAGCAAGCATGGATGTCACTTTCTCGGTTACTGATGCCTATGGGGTAGTCACACCAGTGACCCTTAAAGTCAACTTTGAACACAATGAAACGCCTAACACCAACGATCCTGAAGCATCAAAGGATATTATTAAAGTCAGCAATACGAATGTAACCTTTGAATATCAGGGGGCAATTTATACTCTGCAGGTAATTGGTTTTAGAGATCCAATTACTAATCAAGTTGTGACTGAAATTAGGACTTCTGAAAATGATGCAAGTAGCTATGAACTAGTTGTTCGTGTAGTAGCTGGTAATGGTTATGAATTACCCTCAACTACTGGCAATGTGTTAGCTAATGACATAATCAGTGCTGGTGCTGATGATGATATCACGGTAATTGGTGCCGCAGCGGGCAACCAAACAGGTTCAGGTACCTCTGGCAACCTAGGAACCATTATTTCAGGGCAATATGGCACGTTAATCATCTTCGCCAATGGTAGTTACACTTATTCAGTAACAGCCAACGCCTCTGCGATTCCAGCTAATGCAACGGAAACCTTTACGTACACCATGCAAGATGCTGATGGTGATAAATCCAGTGCATTACTGACTCTAAATGTAAATACCGTTAATGCAAATACGCTTAAAGCGACTCAAGATCAAGATAGTGGTCCTGAAGATACTACTGTAATCGGTAATGTGCTGGATAATGATGGCAATAAAAATACGTCTGTAACCCATTTCACTGTTGCTAACAATGCCGCTCAGCATGCCGCTGGTAGTAAAATCACCTTGGCAGAGGGTGAACTGACTCTCAATGCAGATGGTAGCTATACCTTCAAACCTGCCGCTGATTGGAATGGTCAAGTCCCAGTGGTTACCTACACCACTAATACGGGAGCAACAAACACGCTGACCATCAAGGTAACGCCTGTTGATGATCCAACGGTAACTCAGGCAGATAGCAAAACCATTTCTGAGGATGCCTTAGCTAATGGTAACGTGTTGGAAAATGATACGGATGTGGATAGCACATTATCCATTACCAGCTTCCAGGTGAATGGCACAACCTATAATGCCGGTAATGCTTGGTATCAATTACCTGAAGGCAAGCTGCAATTGAAGGCAAATGGTGAATACAGCTTTGATCCAAAAGATCACTGGAGCGGTTCATTGCCTGAAATCACCTACACCACTAATACAGGTGCCACAAGTACATTGAATATCACTGTTAAAGCAGTAGCAGATGTACCTAACCTGACAATTAATGGGTACACCTCTGTTGCTGCTATCAACTTTGAAGATGCCAAATTCTCTGGCAGTTGGGATGGTGTTAAGGCAAATGACATTAAGGGCCTAAATACTATCGGCACTTGGCATACCAGCAATAAAGGTGGCCAAGTTGAGATTGGTTATGAAAGTGTCTACGTCTCTGGTGGCTCCAATAGCAATAAAGTCATGGAAATTGAGTTCAATGGTGGCGATAAAACCTTATATACCGATATTCAAGCGGATGCTGGTCGATTCTACGAACTCGGATTTGATATTGCGGCCCGCTCAGGTAGCGTAAATACCTCTGGACTGACGATTAAGCTTATTCCGCTAGATGCTCAAGGCAACCCATTAAATGCTCAAGCCATAACGCTATACGATTTCGATCCAACGAATGCTAATTGGTTAAGAGATCAAAAGATCACCTTACCTATTGATCACTCAGGTAAATATCGTTTGCAGTTTGAAGGAGATAATGGGGACTCATACGGTGCCTTGTTGGATAACTTAGCATTTAAAGTGGTAGACAATATGGGCTATCGCGGTGAGTTTATTAAACTCAGCAATATTTCGTCGTCGCTCAAAGATACAGATACTTCAGAAACACTGAATCTTAAGCTGCAAGGCTTACCTGAAGGCGCTGTGCTGAAAGATGCTGCGGGCAACGAAGCTACCGTAGGTGTTGATGGCACTGTGGATATCAGCAACTGGGATAAATCCAGCCTACAGATTAAAGTCACTAGCCATGGCAACTTCACCATCACTGTGGTGGCTACGGCGACTGAAACCAGTAATCAGGACACAGCGCAGAGCACTGCGGACTTCCAAGTCACCGTTCTGCACCCCAACAATGTTGTCGGTGGTCAGAGTGTTGATTCATTCATCATGACCGATTGGATCAATAATACAGCTCAATTTGCCGTTAATTTAGGAGGATACGGTACTGTCGCTTCATCATCCAAGACTCAGTACATTGCTAAAGATACTGAGCTGCTGATTAATGCTGGCAATAGTAATGATTACATCGACCTTGGTGTTTCTACTGCTAACAATATTGTGAACACAGGCAGTTCTTTGCCAAACCTAAATAACCCTGTAGTCACTCAGGCAGAGATCCTTAGTAGCAAATTTATGGCTCAGGATGATATCACCACCGATGCAGGTACATTGATGGCTGATGTGCTGCAGCCACTGCAACCAAAAACTGACACTGTTAACCTTGGTAGCGGTGATGATACAGTCTATGGTGATCAAGGTAGTCAACTTGTCTACGGTGGTAGCGGTGATGACTTACTGATTGGCGGCGAAGGTATCGATGGCTTACGCGGCGGTGACGGTAACGACACTCTGATCGGAGGCCTTGGTAATGACGTCCTGCGTGGTGATAGCGGCGCTGACACCTTCGTATGGCGCTATGCAGAAACGGGTATAGACCATATTACAGACTTTAACGTGAATGAGGACAAATTGGATCTGAGTGACTTGCTCCAAGGTGTAAATAGTAACGACCTAAATGACTATTTAAGCTTTAGCTTTGATGGCGGCTCAACTTCAATAACCATTGATACAGATGGTAACGGACCAAACTCGGTAACCCAGTTGATTATTCTTGATGGAGTGGATTTATCTAGAGAGTATGGTGTGACCAGCGATGTTGGTATTATTAATGGCTTACTCGGTACCAATGGTAATGGCCCGTTAATTGTTGATACTCAGCCAATTGTTGTAGACCCTGAGCTCAAGCATGAACCATTGAAAACTACAGAACTATTCTAGAAATAAAATTGTGAACAATTTAGTTTTAATAACTAATTGGATGGCCTATAGAAATATAGGCCATCATGACCGATACTTGCCATAACCATATAAAAATCCAAAGGATAAGTAATTAGGTGTCTGCTGCAGCTTCTGAAAAAATTGATCAATGGACCATTTCAGCCTCACAAAGAGTGTTAGTGGATCCTTTGCTGGATTGTTTAGTGTTACTCACTGAGCATTTTGGCAATCCGTGCTCGAGCGATTCGCTTGCGGCAGGTTTACCCTTGTCAGGTACAGTATTATCACCTGACTTATTGCCTCAGGCAGCTTCAAGAGCGGGGCTAGCGGCTAAGCTGTCTCGAAAAGGCTTAAACGAAGTATCACCTATATTGCTCCCCTGTATTTTATTATTAAAAGACAAAAAAGCCTGTATATTGCGAGAACTTGATGTTGCATCAGATAAAGCAATTATTCAATTACCCGAGACGGGCGGTGAAGAGACACTGACAATTGAGTCGCTCGAAGCCTTATATGTGGGATATTTATTCTTAGTCAAACAAGAATACCGTGGCGACATGGGCTTCGATGTTTATCTACACGATAATAAAACCCACTGGTTAGTCCAAACCCTCAAAGATTCAGCACCAATTTATCGTGATGCATTAATCGCTTCTGTATTGGTGAATTTATTCGCCTTAGTTTCACCGTTATTTATTATGAATGTGTATGACAAAGTCGTCCCAAACCTCGCTTTTGAATCCCTTTGGGTTTTAGCGATTGGTGCGGCGATTGCTTATATGTTCGATCTTATCATGCGGCAACTTAGAAGTTACCTCATCGATGTTGCAGGAAAAAAAGTAGATATTATTGTGTCTTCGCGACTTTTTGCTAAAGCGATAGGTATTCCCCTAGAAAAACGTTCTCCTAGTATCGGCGGCATGGCGAAGCAGTTAGGTGAATTCGATAATATTCGTGAAATTTTAACTTCGGCAACGATCACAACTTTAGTCGATCTCCCCTTCGCGATATTTTTCTTAATTATTATTTTTATTGTCGCTGGTGATCTCGCTATAGTTCCTGTCATTGGCGGCATAATCATTATTGGCTTCACGCTTTATATTCAACCTAAACTCAAAGCGGCAATCGAAGAAGGCAATAAATTTTCAAGCTTAAAACATGGGCATTTAATCGAGAGCTTATCAGCGCTAGAGTCAATTAAAGCTAATGGTGCTGAAGGAATTGTGCAAAAAAGCTGGCAACAGATGATAGGCCACAGTGCAAACTGGCAATTAAGGTCAAAAAAGCTCTCCAACTCAGTATCGAACGTAGCGAACTTTACGGTGCAATTTACCGTTGTCTGCGTGGTGATTTTGGGCGTTTATCGTGTGGCTGATAATGCGATCTCTATGGGCGGAATTATTGCTGCGGTTATGCTATCGAGCCGCGCCATTTCACCTATGGCACAACTTGCAGGCCTGATGACGAGAGCAAACCACACAGCTAGTGCACTACGCCAACTGAATGAAATCATGACTCAAGAAGATGAGTTTGAAAATAAAGGGCATTTAGTTAGCAAACAAAGACTCATAGGCAAGATCAATGCTGATCATGTCGGTTTTAGTTATCCAGGTTCTGAAAAGCCTGTGTTGCATCCGATGTCGCTGACGATTAATCCTGGCGAACGCATTGCCATTATCGGTCGAAATGGTTCAGGTAAAAGTACGCTAGCTAAGCTACTGGTCGGGCTATTTCAACCCACGGCAGGAAGCTTGCGCTACGACGGTTTAGACTCAGCACAGATTCATCCGAGTGATTTACGTCGTAATTTTGGATACCTACCCCAAGATGTCACCCTATTCCATGGTTCTATTCGCGACAATATTTTATTTGGTACACGTCAAGTCACTGAACATCAACTCATCCGCGCGGTACAACTTTCTGGTGTGAGTCAATTCACCAACCTAGAAGCAGAAGGCCTAGACCAACAGGTCGGCGAAGGCGGCATGTCACTCAGTCGCGGACAAAGACAAACTGTCGCTCTTGCTCGCGCCACACTGAATGATCCCCCAGTGTTACTGATGGATGAGCCTACGGCGAGTTTAGATGCTCGCGCTGAACAACAATTTATTCGTTCAATGCAAAATGTCAGCAAAGATAGAACGTTAATTCTTATTACCCACAAGATGCATTTATTGCAACTCGTCGACCGCATTATTGTACTTGAACGCGGCCATGTGGTTGCCGATGGACCTAAAGCAGAAGTGCTAGAAAAACTCAATTTTGGCCTAGTGAACGGAGAGGCTAAAAGATGAGTAAACATTTAACAACAAACGACTTAGACATGGTTGATGATGTCTATGGCGCCATGATGACAGACGCTCCCAGCGGACACAGATTAATCATATGGGCACTTGCTGCTATGGTAGTGTGTTTTTTACTGTGGGCGGGGTTTGCTCAATTAGATAAGGTTACGACTGGAACGGGAAAAGTGATTCCTTCATCACAAGTTCAAGTTATCCAAAGTCTAGATGGCGGCATAATGCAAGAACTCTACGTTCAAGAAGGTGAGATAGTCACAAAAGGGCAGCCTTTAGTGCGTATTGATGATACCCGCTTTCGCTCCGACTTTGCTCAACAAGAGCAAGAGGTTTATGGCTTAAAAACCAATGCTATCCGCATGCGCGCCGAACTCGACAGCATTCTAATATCAGACATGACCTCTGATTGGCGTGAACAAGTGCTAATCACTAAAGAAGCATTGATATTCCCTGAAGCTATCATTGCTGCGGAACCCGCCTTAGTGAAAAGACAACAAGAGGAATACAACGGACGCTTAGATAACTTAAGTAACCAACTTGAGATCCTCGTACGTCAAATTCAACAAAGACAGCAAGAAATTGATGATCTCGCCTCTAAAACAACGACATTAACGACGAGCATGCAGCTAATATCCCGCGAGCTTGAACTCACTCGACCTTTAGCCAAAAAAGGTATTGTTCCTGAAGTTGAGTTACTCAAACTCGAACGCACGGTAAACGACTTGCAAGGTGAATTGAATTCAATGCGTTTACTCCGCCCTAAAGTGAAAGCGGCATTAGATGAGGCTATCTTAAAACGTCGTGAAGCCGTATTTGTTTACGCTGCAGAACTGCGCGCACAGCTCAATGAAACTCAAACCCGCCTCTCTCGCATGAATGAAGCACAAGTTGGCGCGCAAGATAAAGTCAGTAAGGCGATTATCACCTCCCCTGTTAATGGCACCATTAAAACCACACATATCAATACACTGGGTGGTGTAGTGCAACCTGGGATCGATATTATCGAGATAGTACCGTCGGAAGATCAACTGCTGATAGAAACTAAAATCTTGCCTAAAGATATCGCTTTCTTACATCCAGGATTACCCGCCGTAGTAAAAATTACCGCCTATGATTTTACCCGCTATGGCGGCCTTAAAGGAACTGTCGAACATATTAGTGCCGACACTTCTCAAGATGAAGAAGGCAATAGCTACTATCTCATCAGAGTTAGGACTGCAGAATCTAGTTTAACCAAAAACGATGGCACACAGATGCCAATTATTCCGGGAATGTTAACTTCAGTTGACGTTATCACGGGGCAAAGATCCATACTTGAGTACATTTTAAATCCAATTTTAAGGGCTAAGGACACAGCGCTCAGAGAGCACTAAGCCTTTTTTTATAAACCGGGAGGTTGGTCATGAAGACTTCAGCAATACGACAATTTCAATGTTCAAAGATAGCCATAGTGCTGTCATTAATCCTGTTACCTTTATCGGCTCAAAGTCAGACGTTAGAACAAGCCGTTGCACATACGCTAGATACAAACCCAGATTTACGAGTGGCTTTCAACCGCTTTAAAGCGCGAGAAGAACAAGTTAATCAAGCGATAGCAGGCTATATGCCAACTATTGATGTCAATGGTGGCTACGGTTACGAACAAACCGACAGCGTATCGACACGTAGACGACCCAATATCGGCGAAGTCGATAGCAAAGGGGTGGCTGAATTAAATCCCGGAGAGTTTGGTGTTAGCATAAAACAAATGCTTTTCGATGGTTTCTACACCAGCAGTGAAGTTGATCGTTATAGCTTTGAAGCTAGCGCAGACCAATGGGCACTGCTTGCTGCAGCTGAAGATATGGCACTCGATGTCAGTAAAGTCTATCTCAACTATTTACGCACCGATGAAGTGTTAAAATTAGCCGAGAAAAACCTTAACAGCCATAAAGAAATTTATGACCAGATTAAACAACGTACTGACTCAGGTTTAGGCTCAATCGCAGATCTCTCCCAAATCTCGGGACGTTTGGCACGTGCTAATGCTAACGTTATTTCTGCTCGCAACAATTTACTTGATGCAAAAGCACAGTACATCAAAATTGTAGCGTCGGCTCCGGCGGACTTAATATTACCAGTGCCAGATGCAGACATGCTGCCAAAGGATCTTAGCTCTGGCATTATTGTTGCGCAAGAGAATCACCCCATACTCAAATCTGCAGCAAACGATATTAGTGCCGCTGAAAATGAACGCTCTTCAGTACAATCCAATTACTACCCTCAGGTTTCTTTAGAACTGAATGGTAACTGGAATAACGATATTAGCGGCGAAGATGGAATATCAGGTGCTGGAGCTTTCCGCAGTGATGTGGGTGGCCATAGTAACGATCTCGTCGCCATGGTGAGGGTGAGATACAACTTATTTGCGGGGGGTAAAGATCTTGCCCGTGAAAAAGAAACTGCTTACAAGTTGGGTGAAGCGAAAGAAATCCGCCAACGCGCCCAACGTGAAGTTGTTGAAGGGGTAAACCTAGCTTGGAACGCATTTGAAATGCTAGCGCCGCAAAAACAATATATTCGCGATCATGTCGTGGCCGCAAAGGATACTCAAACAGCCTATGCACAGCAGTTCAACTTAGGCCAACGCAGTTTACTCGACTTATTAGATACCGAAAATGAACTCTTCGAGGCGCGTAAAGACTACTTACAAGCTGAATATGATGAAGTTATTGCTAAGTATCGCGTGCTCAATTCTACAGGGCGATTATTAGACTCACTTAAAGTGACTAGACCTGATGCGTGGCGCGGAGAGCGCAATTATGAAGGAGGAGCTAACAAATGAAAACTCTCACATTTTTTCTAAGTGTCACTCTTTTAGCTGGTTGTTCGATGCGCGATACGGTTAATATTGACGAAATGGTCACAACTCAAGCCTATGATCTATCTGATAAAGATAGCGATGGTGTCATTGAAGCCCGTGAACGCTGCAACGACACAGCCCAAGGGGCAGGGATTGATAACTATGGCTGTGGCAAAATAAAAGCGATTAACGAGCGAAAGGAAATAAATATTTTATTCCCGAATGACTCTGCTTATATTGCGCCTGAGTACTATCCTCAAATTGAAGAGGTGGCTATTTTTCTACGTCAGTATCCAACGACCAAAGTGACTATCGAAGGTCACACGAGTCGCACAGGAACCGATGAACGAAATACAGTATTATCTCAAGAACGTGCAAATGCTGTCACCGCAGTACTGGCTGAACGCTTTAGTATTGATAGAAGTCGATTAACTGCTATTGGATATGGTTCTAGCCGCCCAATTGTTTTAGAACAGACGCCGGAAGCAGAAATTCGTAACCGTCGTGTTGTTGCAGAAGTCACTGGTGATGATACGGCAGCAGACATGAAATGGACAATTTACTCGGTCGATGACAACTCAAAATAAAGGACTAACACATTAGGTTATGAACGGCAGACTTGATTATAAAGATTCATTATTGCGAGTCTGCCGCTTTAGCCTAATAGCGTCAGCCTTAGGCATATGTTGCCTATATGCGGCCCCCACACAAAACCTTGATGAAGTGAAGATAACTTCAACCCTAGAAAAACATTACGGCGAACGTGCTGGAATGCGAGCAAGGGCTTGGTTCAAAGTGTTATCGGAAGCGAGTACGCTAGATGAAAAAGAAAAGTTATTGAAGGTGAATAACTTTTTTAATTTATTCCGTTTTGTGGATGACAGTAAATTATGGGGAGACTCGAATTATTGGGCAACGCCGATGGAGTTTATTGGTGTGAATGGCGGTGATTGCGAAGACTTTTCGATCGCAAAATACTTCACCCTACTCCAACTTGGTGTTCAAGAGGACAAGATGCGGATCACTATGGTTAAAGCCACTACGGTTAATCAATACCATATGGTATTGGCTTACTATGAAACACCATCATCAATTCCTTTAGTGCTCGATAATCTTGACCATGAAATAAAACCCGCCACAAAAAGAAAAGATCTACTGCCTGTTTATAGCTTTAACGGTAAACAGTTATGGCTCAATAAAGAGCAAGGTCGAGGCGTACTGGCAGGGTCCTCAAAACGATTAGAAAAATGGAACGATCTTAACCATAGATTAGGTGTTGACCGTCTTAGGCAACCAAAATTAAAACTGGAGTAGCACCAAAAATGACACTGTTTAGACAGATTTATTCGCTGCTTTTTAGCCTGTTCTTGCTTGTAGTTGCAAGCCTTGGCTATGTGCAATTCACTGAGACTCAAAGCTTTTTAACAAAGCAAATGGAGTCCGATCTAAACAATGCCAGCACTTCACTCGGTCTAATGCTTACCCCAGCACTCGAAGCCGGCGATACCGCAGCGGCAGAAACCTTAGTGAATGTTATTTTTGAAGGTGGTTACTATCAAAATGTAAAATTGACTTGGATGGTCGATGGTAAGCAACAAGAGTGGAATAATCCTTTAAAAATTGAAGATGTCCCTCAATGGTTTATCAATCTAGATCTGTTTAAAACCATAAAAAAACAAAGCACTATCACCTCGGGTTGGCTGCAGCTAGCACAGCTTGAAATCACTGCTCATCCTGGTTTTGGTTATCATGAACTATGGCGAATCATGTCCAATACCATCATCGCCTTCTCACTACTTTTTCTCGTTGCTATTTTTACAGCAAGAGTAGGCTTAACATGGATATTGAAACCTCTCCACACCTTGTCTGAACACGCAAAAAGTATCGCAGCACGCCAATTTGGTCCAGACATGGCACTCCCCAAAACAACCGAATTAAAAGACTTAGTAACTGCATTTAACAGCATGTCAGCTCAATTGAAACAAGTGTTCCATTCTCTTGACGAAGAGGTTGGCGCGTTACGTAAGAAGAATCTTGTCGATCCCGCGTCAGGCCTGCCTAACCGCCAATATGTAGTAAGTCGTTTAAATGGTTGGTTAAGTGAACCTAGCAGCGGTGCTTTATTCCTCGCCAAACTCGACTGGCTCGAAGAAGTGCACAGTAAATATGGCTATCAAGTTCGAGATGAAACCATACGGATCCTCGCAGAAAAGTTTCAACAGCAATTAAACGAAATAACGCCTTCGGTCATAGGGCGTATTGCCGCCTATGAATTTGCATTTTTAGTGACCGATGTTGAACACGATCAGATCAGTAAATATTTACAAACACTTATCCGTACCATCAATCAAGAAATGTCAAAAGCAGGCTGTAAGCCCAACGAAGACTTTGCTATCGGTATTGCGGAACGTATTGGGCAAATGAATGTGTCTGATATTTTGGCCCAAGCCGACAATGCCCTTCAAAAAGCGTTACAAGAGAATAAAACCTTCCACTGGTTTGAAACCACAGAGCAGCAATTATTCACCCGCGAGCAATGGCGCGATAACCTCAGCCATGCTATCAGCAATAAGAAGTTTAAGTTTAGATGGCAACCCATCCAATTTTGCGATGGTGATGGCATAGCGCAACGGGAATTGTATTGCCAATTAGAGCTTGGTGATCAACTCGCCCATGCAGGGCAATTTATGCCGTATATCGAGTTATTATCACTTGGTGCCTTACTCGATAAATGCTTAATTGAAACTGTCTACGAGCAAAAACTGCTCGAGCGGAGCTATGAACCGCTCGCAATTAACTTAACCCACCAAAGTATTAACGATCCTCAGTTCCATGAGTGGCTAAATCAATTTTTGCGAAATGCCGCATTTATTGAGCGTATCTGCTTCGAAATCCCTGAGGCTGGTGTTTATAGTGATCTTAAGTCATGTCAGCACTTATGTAACATCATTCGCGATAACGGTGCTAAGTTTGGTATTGACCACTTTGGTCGTCAGTTTGGCTCTATGTCTTATCTACAGGAATTAAGACCTAGCTATGTGAAGCTGGATCAATCCTTCGCCTACTATGATGAGACACACCACAATAGCGAATTGTGCCGCGCCCTAATCAACGTAGCAAAAGGATTGGACATTCAAGTCATAGTTACGGGTATTCAAGAAAAGGCTCAGCTAGAACGTTTTAACGAGCTTAGAACAGATGCCTATCAAGGCTTTATCGCCCCGCCAGTGAATCTTGACTAAGCCGTATTATTAAGAAGTGGTTTTGCAAACAAAAAGCTCCGTAAGGAGCTTTTTGTTTTTCTACGGTTGAGTGACTATGCCGATACAGTTCAGCAAATCTGCCAGGTGTAAATAAGAACTGTAGCCAACTTCTATACTCATTAAGGATGCGCTATCAAGCGACAACAAACATGATAATGTCAGTGAGTAGTTCCATTTCGCCAATGCAAAAAAGCCTCAGTGTATTCATTAATGAATGCTGAGGCTTTTCTACTTATTTGGTCGGTGATAGAGGATTCGAACCTCTGACCCTCTGGTCCCAAACCAGATGCGCTACCGGACTGCGCTAATCACCGTAAATTTTGCACTATTATTTACATACGCTTAGAGGGTTCACCCTCTCGTCCACTTTCATCCAAAACATCTGGATGCGTTATAGGACTGCGCTTATCACCGTAAAACATTAACTATTTACTTAACTTACATTAAGCTCGCTAGTCACGCGAAGAATTTGGTCGGTGATAGAGGATTCGAACCTCTGACCCTCTGGTCCCAAACCAGATGCGCTACCGGACTGCGCTAATCACCGAGAATAAAAATCTTTATATCAAAGTAAATGAATGGGGTGACTGATGGGGCTCGAACCCACGACAACCGGAATCACAATCCGGGACTCTACCAACTGAGCTACAATCACCACTGATTTTCACTTACTTTACTAACCTTAAAGCTCACAACTCTATTCGGAAGTGGTGCGCCCAAAAGGATTCGAACCTTCGGCCTCACCCTCCGGAGGGGTGCGCTCTATCCAGCTGAGCTATGGGCGCTCGCCTTGGTTAGCGCCGCATATACTAGGGTCAAATCCCCTTTGAGTCTATAGCTGTTTTGCACTTTTTTTACTGACTGCTCAAGTTTTATCACATTAGCTGACTTTTAAAGCGGAATGCAGCCAAAATATGACTTGGATGTTACAGTATTTCATGCTAATTATAGACTTTGGTAAAAGCAAACATATATTTAACTAGTGAGTATCATGTTTAAGGATGAAGATGAAACTGGCCAGCCGCGTGTGAGTGAAACTGAACGCTTACGCAAAAAAATTATTCGCTTAAAACAATTAGCGCATAAATATAAGCATGCTGAGATCATTCAAAACGCATTACTCGAAATATCCAATATTGCGACTCATGCTTCTTCACTCGAAGAATTCTATGTCGGCGTACATAGCCATCTAAAACAGCTCATTCCCGCTGATAATTTTTTTATTTCAACCCTGGATACTCACACAGGTGAACTCGCCATCCCCTTTTTCGCTGATGAGAAAGATGCCCATCCAGCGGAGCTTTATCCTGAACAATCACTATCTACATTATTACAGCAAGGATTAACAGGCTACGTACTCAGAACTGGGAAAGCTTTGTTGTGTAACAATGACACAGTCAATGAACTGATTGCTGCGGGAGAAATTGTTAATTTAGGTTCTCCCTGTCATCTGTGGCTGGGCGTGCCCATCAAACAAGATGACATAGTAACAGGTGTGTTAGTGGTGCAAACCTATGACACAAACATCAGTTATGGTGAAATCGAACTCGAGTTAATGACGTTCATTTGTCACCATATTGCTGGGGTCATGGAACGGCTAAAACATCAAGAACAATTAGAACAAGCTATCCAGCAAAGGACAAAAGAACTCAGCCAAGCCTATGATAAGTTAAAACTAGAAGTCTATGAACGGCGTAGAGCTGAACGCTTACAAAAATCACTGTTCGAAATCGCCGAGCTAGCAAGTTCCAGTGCAGACAACCCAGACTTTTATACCCAATTGCATAATGTTATTCGACATTTAATTCCGGCCAATAACTGCTATATCGCCCTATTAGACGACACAGAAACCCACCTCACGTTTCCTTTTTATGTCTCGCAATTAGCCAATAAGCACCCAGGCACTCGGCCGCTACAAGACGGCTTAACCGAATATGTGCTCAAACATAAGCGCCCACTATTGCTAGATCAAAGCAGTATCAATGCATTAATTGCCTCTGGTGAGCTGTATTCCCAAGCACCAGCGTTAAATCATACTCAAACCATGCATCAGTGGATCGGTATTCCGCTTTTTATCCATGATCAGGTTCGTGGTGCGTTAACGATTTACAGTTTTAGCATGACACAAAATTACCAAGTTAAAGACTTAGAATTACTGACATTTGTATCACAACATATAGGCTCGGCTATCGAGAAAAAGCTGTCCGCAGAGTCCTTACAACGCAGTTATGAAGAGCTAGAAGAAAAGGTTATTGATCGTACCAAAGCGTTAGCCGAACTGAATAAAAGTCTTGAGAAAGAAATTCAACAACGCCGTAATATGGAAGCCAAGCTAGTTCACGATGCCAAACATGATGCACTTACAGGCCTGCCTAATCGCGCTATGTTTATGGAGCGTTTATCTCAAGCGATCAAGCATGTTCGTCGCCATAGCTTAGAACAGTTTGCCTTACTGTTTATAGACCTCGACCGCTTCAAACAGATTAACGACACTATGGGACACCTAGAGGGTGATAAATTCTTAATTGAGACGGCAAGCCGCCTCAAGTCCTGCATACGTGATAACGACACCTTAGCGCGACTCGGTGGCGATGAGTTTGTGATACTGCTCGATAGCATTAACAACATCAACGACGCGAAAGATATATCAGAAAGAGTGATACAAAAAATATCGCAGCCCTATCGACTTGGCACAATGGAATTTAGTTCTGGAGCCAGTATAGGTATCACCATCAGTGGCAAACACAGAATTGATACCAGTGAATCTATGTTACGTAATGCAGATACTGCCATGTATCAGGCGAAAGCCAATGGTAAAGGCTGCTATGTTATTTTTGATGATAACGCCCAACATCAGGCCATGCAGGATGTCGAGTTAGAAACTGAATTTAGACATGCATTACACCATGCTGAAATACAGCTTAGTTACTTACCAGTAGTCAATTTTAAAACAGGTCAAGTGCATGCATTAGAAAGCCGCCTGTTCTGGCAACATCCGCAGCGTGGGCTTTTACAGCAGGAACAACTTAGCACGCTTGCTGAACAGTCACACCTTACCGTTGAACTCGATAAATATACGATCAGCATCATAGATAGCAGCTATCCCCAACTCCTCAAGCAATATGATGAATCTGTTGAATTACATGTCATGCTTTCGAGCCAACATCTCAAGCATAAGCATGTACTGCGCAGTTTGAAAAACACTCTCAAGCAAACCCAGTTAAACCTGAGCCATTTGTGGTTATTCTTCAATGAAAAAGCCCTAGTGCAAGAAACTGAAAATCATATCAATGGCTTTGAATTGTTGCAGAAACTCGGGGTAAAACTCGGCATCAGCCAATACGGTAGCGGCTATAGTGCATTAAATAGCTTATTGTTTCTGCCGATAAAAGGCTTAAAACTCGATGCCAACCTCACCAAACAAATACAAGGCGAGCAACAGCTTAAGTTAATGTCCGCTTATCAAAAAACGGCATCAACCTTAGAACTGCAAACCTTTGTCGATGGCATTGATAGTCCTGAACAAAAACGTATCTTCAATGAACTGGGTTATCAGCTGGGTCAGGGGGCTGCTTTAGCCGACACTTTTACCTTATGTGAAACCCAACCACAGATCTGTGCTCAGCTCGAATATGCCTAGTAAAAAATAAGTAGCTGATTTAAAAGAATAGTAAGCGAAACCGCTCGCTATTTTTTAAACATGTCTCTTAAGCTAGAAATATTTGCCCGCCCCGTTTGCATCCGCTCCTGCTCCGTTTGTTGTGGCTTACGGTTTTCCCACACCACATCATCTTGAGGTAACTCAAGTAAGAAACGGCTTGGCTCACAACGCATGGTTTCACCAAATTGGCGCCTTTCGCGGCAGAGGGTGAACCAAAGCTCTCGTTGAGCTCGAGTGATACCCACATATGCCAACCGACGCTCCTCATCGACGTTATCTTCGTCTATGCTGGTTTGATGGGGCAAGATACGCTCTTCTACTCCAACCATAAACACGAAGGGAAACTCTAAGCCCTTAGAAGCATGCAAGGTCATCAACTGCACCTGATCGCCGCCTTCATCCTCACTATTACGCTCCATCATGTCCCTGAGCGTCAATCGAGTCACCACCTCTGGCAAGGTCATAGGCTCATCTAACTCATCACCCGCGAGCATCTCAGTCACCCAACGGTAAAGCTCTGAGATATTCTTCATCCGCATTTCAGCGGCCTTGGCACTGGTGCTGGTTTCGTATAAGTAATCTTCATAATTGATCTTACGGATCAAATGCTTCACCGCCTCGACGGGTTCACCACGTTCAGCATGATCCCCAGTCTCCACGATAAAACGACCAAACTGATACAAAGATGACATAGCCGCAGGCGGTAAATGATGATTCAGTTCAGGCTCAAAAATCGCCGCAAACATAGAAATATGCTTCTCGTTGGCAAAATTACCTAAACGCTCTAAGGTTGATGGACCTATGCCACGTTTAGGCAAATTAACGATGCGCAGGAAAGCATTATCGTCATCGGGATTCACCACGAGCTTTAGATAGCCCATAATGTCTTTAATTTCAGCACGAGCAAAAAATGACGTACCACCACTCAATTTATAAGGAATACGGTTCGTCATCAGTGCGCGTTCGAGTAACCGTGATTGATGGTTGCCCCGATACAAAATCGCATAATCGCCAAACTGAGTACGGCCAACAAACTTGTGCCGCACAATTTCAGCAACAACACGTTCGGCCTCTTGCTCCTCATTGGCGGCAAACAGCACCCGCAACGGCTCACCATAGGCAAGCTCGCTAAACAGGGCTTTATCGTAAACATGGGGATTATTCGCGATAAGAATGTTCGCTGCCCGTAGGATCCGCTGGCTAGAACGGTAGTTCTGCTCCAGTTTAATCAGCTTAAGCTGCGGAAAATCTTTACCCAATAACACGAGGTTTTGTGGCTTAGCACCGCGCCATGAATAGATAGACTGATCGTCGTCCCCCACCACAGTAAAGCGTGCCCGATCACCCACTAACAGCTTTACCATTTCATATTGGCTGGTATTCGTATCTTGATATTCGTCCACCAGCAAATATTGGATCTTGGTTTGCCAGCGCGTCCGCACTTCTTCATGGTGCCGCAACAATAGGGTTGGCATCAGGATTAAATCGTCAAAATCTAAAGCGTTATAGGCTTTCATATGTTGAGCATAACGCTGATACAACATAGCAAATAAGTGCTGTTGCTCATCTTTAGCGATTTTGCGCGCCTGATCGGGAATAATTAAGCCCCCCTTCCAGTTTGAAATCGTACTGGCGAGCGCTTTGAGTAAATCTTTATCTTCATCCAACTCGTCTTGGGTTAACTCTTTGAGCAGTGCCAAGGTATCTTGATCATCAAACAGCGAAAAGCCTGGCTTTAAGCCTAAGACCTTATGCTCGCGTTTAATGATCTCAAGCCCTAAAGTGTGGAAGGTTGAAATCCACAGACCTCTGGCTTCCTTGCGGCCCATCGACTGAGCGACCCGCTCTTTCATCTCACGGGCAGCCTTATTGGTAAAGGTCACCGCCGCGATATTACGCGCCTTATAGCCACATTTTTCGACCAAGTAAGCGATTTTATTGATAATTACGCGCGTTTTACCACTACCCGCACCCGCCAAGACTAGGCAAGGGCCTGAAACATAATGAACAGCATCGTTTTGGGCAGGATTAAGTTTCATCTTTGCGCAATATCCAAACAAGTCGACAGAAAGGGATGGGATCATAGCAGAATCGACAGTTTTAAGGCTAACAAATCCCCGCTTAGGTTGAGCAGAACTCAACTCTGTAGATAAGCTTCTCCGTGATATAAACCCCAACAACAGCCAACTAAATTGTTCACGCGTCTGCTTTACTTTTGAAAGCTAACATACTGAGTTACAATCGAGCTATTCAGTAAAGAGGCGGACAAGATTATGATCAATCCAAAGAAAATCGAAGAAATGGCGAAACAATTGAGCGAAAGTTTGCCCAGCGGTCTAAAGCAATTTGCCGGTGAATTTGAAGAGCGCAGTAAGCAAGTACTGCAAAATCAATTGCTCAAGTTGGATATTGTTTCCCGTGAAGAATTTGATGTGCAGCAACATGTACTACTGAAAACCCGCGAAAAATTAGAAGCCCTACAAGCTCAAGTCAATGAGTTAGAAAAAAAGCTCAACGCAGCGGGCTAACTTATCATGCATGTTTGAAAGAGCACAGTTAGCGATAGCGCAGCTGTGCTTTTTGTTTTTAACACTTCAAGCATTGAGTCACTTGGGGAAATAATGCAACAACTCGCCAGCTATATCCTTGCTATTGAAGGCTATCCAAGCCCTGTCTACGTGGTAAGCCAATCAAACGAGCAGCAAACCTATCACGATGATAATGTGGAGATTTGTGAGTCCATAACGCTTTATCACTTCGATAACGGGGTTGTGATTAGCAAGCTAAGCGAGCAAGATAAACAAGCTTATGAGTCAGACATGGTTTGTGAAGATTATTGGCTCAGCTATCGGGTTGTAACAGCTCATATTGCGATTTCGCCGCAGCAAAAATCCTTTAGCAATCTATGTCAGCAAAGCTTTTGGCTTAAGATGCAGCAAGGGCTGGCAGTAAAGCCACCGCTGCAACCAGAGCATAAACAGACTTAATGCTTTAGCGTCGAACAATCAAGGAATGAAGCTACAATGGATGTCACAATCAGCACACACTATCAGGACTATCTTCTTTGGGGATTATTGTTGCTTGGTGGCCTGCCGCTACTCACTTATCCCGGTGTGCTTCTCGCCAGTTTGATGGGACTGGCCAGTCAATCAAGCATTAAACCCGCTTTTATCTATCGATTGATGAATCAGTGTTTTCTATGGGGAAGCCTAGTTTATCCCGCCGTGTATATCCCCTGTTATCGGATTACGAGCGATAGCACTGCGACTTCTTCATCTTTAGTCATTGCTGCGTTGCCACTGCTGTATCTAATCTTACTGTATGGCTGCTTTCGCTTTATGGATGCTCCAACTAAAGAGACAAATAATTAAAGCTTTTGTTGGCGAGCATACTTTTGCTTAAGGCCTTTATGGTTAGCCTTAACTAACTTCCAGCGGTCACAACCATTGAAACGAGCATATTCACTGACTGCGATATCAAAGGCCGCACAGAAATCCTCATCTAAGCCATTCACCATCACGCCCTCTTCTAAAATCAATTGCTGTAATAGCAATAGGTTAGCTTGACGATCGGCTTTAACATCTACGCGGCCAACAAAAGTGTCGCGCCACAGAATTGCTAAAGAATAATAACCATACTGACGCTTTTCGGCTGGGACATAGACTTCGATTTGATAATCAAAATCAAACCATTGCTTTAATCTTTGCCGTTGGATCAATAAATTATCGAAGGGATTAAGCAGCCACACTTTATTAGATAATGGTGCATTTAGCTGTAATGAAGGGCGATAAAAGTAGCTTTGGCCCGCAGCCTTAAAACACGCTAATAACCCGTGAGCTAACAACTCTGCCAATTCTTGGGCTACTGCTGATTTCATACCTTTGCGTAAATAAGCCATTTGCGCCGCAGTACCGAAGGCGTGGGCATCAAGATAACGATCAATTAGATAGCGGGTAAATTCACTATCTGTCGGTGCTTTGGCATTTACATCTTGTGGCAACACACGCGCGGTAAGATCGTAAACCTTTTGAAATTTCTCCCGCCGCACCACCATCAACTCACCACGCATAAAGAGCTGCTCTAGGGCTTTTTTCGCGAGTTTCCAATCCCACCAGGTACCGTTTTTAGCTTCACTATGTTCAAAATCACTGGCCTTGAGTGGCCCTTCTGCGAGGATTCGCGCCCGCACTTCCTGCATTATTTTATCGTCGGGCTCAAACCAATGCTTACCGCCATTTTGCAGCTGCTGTTTACGCTGCAAACTAAAACGGTAATCGGCAATCGGTAAATAAGCTGCCGCATGGGACCAATATTCGAAGATCTCTCCTTTGGCTAAAGCCATATCAAGCATCTTTGGCTGATATTCTGGCATACGACTATGCAGCACATGATGATGCGCTCGCTCAACCACGTTGATAGAGTCAATTTGCACATAACTGAGACGTGAAATTGCCTCGGTGACAGAGGTATATGGTTGCAATAATCCTTGCTGCTGCATATTTAATTGCAGCCACTCGCAGGGTGAAAAGGGATTAGACATCGATTCTCCAAATTCAACGACAAGCAAATACCAAACCAGAGCAAAAAAAACATAACAAACTGAAAATAAAAGTATTTAGCACACTATTCAATGAGTAGGTTTGTGAAATGTACGCACAAGTCTACTCACTAGGCAGTATCTTCGGATAACATAAGCCATTTATACCTTAACGGCTATCGGTTTACCTACCCGTTAGTTTCACGACTCGAAATAGAGCCTATCTGGCATAGGCTCTTCATTAAGGATTGATGATGAATATCTACTATCGCCAAGCACAACTCTGCGGCCGCAAAACGGGTAATGGCACTAAGCTGCCATTTTTGATGAATATCTTGTATTCACTTGCTGCTAAAAATGGCGATCACCAGCCCTTTTCAATGGATGACATTAACGCCGTACTGTTTAATCAGCATCAGTCGATTGGTTGCTCTATCGAGGCGCCGCTACCGATAGTGAGTTGGCGCACCGAAGCGATAGAGTATGAGTTATTTAAAGGCGAAGAGCTGGTGTACCTGCCCCAATGTATCATCTTTAGCAATGGCGCCATTGCCTATGTCATTGTCGTCATGGGTGATGAGTATGAGCTACGTATTTGGCCTGATTACAGTAACCGTGATCGAGAAAAACACCACTGGTTTTCTCACCATGCCGTAGTCTATTCCGCAGAACTTGACGTCTTTAAGCAAAGCTTCGAAGCACTGCTCAAGCATATTAAAAAAGAAAATGACTACGAGAAAAAACACCCAAAATTTGGCAAAGACATCCCACTATCAGATTCATAAACTTGAATAATGAGTATGGGTTTAGCGGCAATCGCCATAATTTTGCCACTATTGATCAGCAACTTGCCCGCAACTTTTGTAAGAAAATCTGTTTTAATACCCCCGCCGTGATACCGAGTTAACTCTGCACAATCTTAGCGGATAAGTCTCGGTCGTATTTCATAGGGAATGAAATTCAATGTTCAGCATTATTTTCTGGGTACTCACCCTACTTAGTTTGGCCTTATTTGGTAGCGCAGCCTATTTAGTGGTGCGCGCACTCCTCAAAAAATTTAATCGAAGTCAAGGAATCGATATGTCAGCACAAGAACCGTTGGCAGTAGCCACCGCAAAGGGAACTGCATTAAAAAACACCACCTTATTAAAAGCCTTAACCATTGGCATACTCTCAATCCTCGCGTTGATCCCGCTGGGGATCATTATGGATATGACTTCTGATCGCCAAGCCCTTTACCACAGCGTTGTCGATGAAATCGGCCGTTCATGGGGTGAGCAGCAAACCCTCTCAGGTCCTGCGCTAGTGATCCCTTACAGCTATTTTGTGTTACAAGAAGAAGTCAGTAACGACGGTAAAACTCGCCATGAAGTGAAGCGTACCTATCAAGATGAGCTAGTGATCCTACCGAAAAAGCTCACCCTCGACTTAGACCTAAAACATGATTTTCGCACCCGTGGCATTTATCAATCGCTGGTGTATAACGCAGCTCTACAAGGTCAGGCCGACTTCAGCCTTAACCGTTATGATATTCCTAACCTTATCGCCTTCGATAACAAAAATGCCCGGTTAGTCTTTGGGGTGTCATCGAATCAAGCAATTGATAAAGTAGAAAAAATTGAAATCACCGGTGAATCGACCTTACTCTCTGGATCACTGATGTCGGGCACGGGGTTATCCACTGGCGGTTTAGAAAAAGGCTTTAATCAAAAGATCCAAGTCAGCGAAGCGAGTGATTTTAGTGTGGATTTTGCCATGACACTACGCGGCTCTCAGTCTATCAGCGCATTGCCACTAGGCGAGCAAACGCTAATCAATATTCGCGCCGACTGGCCGCATCCAAGCTTTAAGGGATTATTACCCGCAGAACGGGACATCAACGCGCAAGGCTTTACTGCAAGTTGGAATATCAGCCACTTAACCCGTAACTATCCACAAGAGTTTATTAAGAGTAATCAATCGACTCTGACTGAAGTGTCGGCTAATGCGATTTTATTCGAACCAGTGACTCACTACGGCAAGATTGATCGCTCGGTAAAATACGGCCTATTGTTTATCGTGCTGACTTTTATCATGTTGTTTATCTTCGAAATTGGACAAAAAACCAGCCTCAGCACGATTCAATATGTGTTAGTCGGCAGCGCCATGGCCTTGTTCTATTTGCTACTACTCTCGCTATCTGAGCATCTAGCCTTCTTGCATGCCTATTTAATTGCCGCCTGTATTCCCGTGCTGTCGGTATCGGCTTATGTAGGGAGTGCCACAGCAAGTATTAAGCGCGGTGCATTAGTGGGCATTATGCTGGTGAGTTTATATGCAGTGCTGTACTCGATACTGCAACTGGAAGATTACGCCTTATTGATGGGTTCAGGTTTACTGTTAGTCGTACTGTTGATTTTGATGTTCGTGACTAGGCATCACCCTAAGAACACGGCGCAATAGCGCCCTACCGATCCACCCTTGAAGACCCCCGACAGCGCCATCTTTTGCTGTCGGGATTTTTTTATTGGCAAAACCATTGCCGCGTTGTAGCCTATGGCGTTTTATGAAGAGGCTTATATTTTGACCCATAGCGTCTATCTTTTACGCCGTTTAGGTTTAGCTTGGATACTGTTGGCAACCATTCCGGGCTTACTATTACTGACACAGAATCAGCTGTTTCCACTGATCGATCTGCACTCTACCTTAGCCAAAACCTTATATTGGATTACCATGACGGGCACTGCGCCCTATGGCGTCGCAACAGTCTTGTTTGTATTGGCGATCGCCTATCGTCATATGCCTAAACCACTCTTTATAAGTTTATTTTTTGCCATCAGCCTCAGCCAAGTTATCAGTTTAGGCTTAAGCCACACCCTCAAATCCTATTTTAAAGAACCCAGACCTAATCTCGTTTTTCTAGCAGAACAAGCACTGCCTAAGCATGAACCGCTTTCACTCGATGCCTTTTATCAATTGGATAAACAGTCACGTTCAAAGACAATTGCCAATGCACTCGATGGCTTGATCGCTGCAGAACCCGCCTTAAAACTCGACTCACGGATCCATCAGCATTGGGAAGATGAAATCGGCTATTCTTTTCCTTCGGGACATACCATTTTTGCTGTGACGCTAGTGCTTACCGCCAGCTACTATTTGCTACTCGCTGGATTACCTAGCTTAGTCATGGCGTTATGGAGCTGGGGATTTTTGATGGGATTAAGCCGTATGCTGCTTGGCATGCATTGGCCACAGGATGTACTGTTTTCAACCTTTTTAGCCGCCATCATCAGCGGATGTAGCGTGTTCTTTGTCAGTAAGTTGCGTCCACTCTCGCATGCGTTTGCTAAAGGATCTGAGCGCTAACGCTGTTAATTCAGCGTCTGGATTTGGCTGTCGACTCACATACGACAGCTTCAAACACTATGAAGTTAAATACTTAGGCATTGCTAAGCACTGCCTAAGTATTTTGCCACTAGAGCCTGATAAATTCCATTGGCCTTAATTCTAGCGAGCCCTTGATTGAAAGTATCCCGCGCCACTGAGTTGTGGAACACCATTCGATAGGATGTTGGGGGGAAAATAAAGTGGTAGCTTAATGCTTGCTGGGTATCAACATCATCCTCAACGAACTTATTCAGTTGAGCGAATATATAACGATCGGTAATCACAGTATTAATGCGACCTAAGTACAACATACGGTTCTGGCTTAATTGGCTATCGACTTCACGATAAATAGTCTGTTGCGCTACGGCATTAAACTCAGGGCCAAGTAAGAAGCGAGCATTTTCAAAAGCGGCGACACTGTACTTTTTAAGATCCACAATACGTGTTATTTCAAGGTGTTGTTCGGCCAAACTGATCGCCACATTGGTATATTCAACATAATCATTGGACCAATAACCATCAACGCCATTTGCAGGGTTCATCGTCATTACAGCATCTAATCGATCTTTATTGAAATATAAAACTTGGCGTTTACGAGAGTAGAATTTGAAGTTGACTGGCTGCCCCATTTCCTTAAACGCGGCCTTAATAATCTCGATCTCAAGCCCTGATTCAGCATCTTCGATAATATAAGGCGGTCGATTTAGAGCGCTACCAATGGTTAACGATGCAGAAAATGCATAAGTCGGTAATATGAATAAGCAGATTAGCAACAAACTCAAGCGCATACAGTGTCTCACTCTTATTAGTATCATAACAATAGCGGTAAATAACGGGAGTTCCAAACAGCACGACTCCCAAAATCTCTATCCGTTATCACTGTCACAACCTTAAAATGTCTCATTTGATCAAGATTTTTGGCAAAGTCCGCGAAGACTGGCAAACTAGAGGCTGACTCAGTTAACCCTAAGCTTTCAATGACAGACACTCACCCCTACAAACTCGATCAACTCGATTTAACAATTCTGCGCTTACTGCAAACTCACGGCAGATTATCGAATCTCGAACTGGCCAATAAAGTCGGACTATCGCCATCTCCTTGCTCGCGCCGTGTTAAAGCCTTAGAAGAAGCGGGTTATATTGCCGATTATGCAACGCGTCTGTCGGCGGATAAGTTCAACCTGCATTTGACCGCGTATATCCATGTTCGAATGGAGAAACATACGCCGGCGATTCTCAATCAATTTGAAACCAATGCACTCGCCTACGAAGAAGTCCAAGAATGCGCGCTGATCACGGGCTCTGAGGCCGACTATCAACTTAAAGTGCTAGTACAAGATATGGCGCACTTTCGCACTTTCCTGTTAGATAAACTCACGACCAACGTGCATATCGCAGGGGTGCATTCCAGCTTTGTCCTCAAAAAGGTTAAGGACCACACGGCCATTCCCTTAGGGCACGTCAACATTCAAGCATAAGCCAACACTCAACAGTCACAGCAAACACCGCAAACAAGACAGCGGCACAAGTAACAGTCATAGCACAAAATAGCGGTTAGACATCTGCCATACGGTATTTTTTGACCATAAGATCACAATTCAATGAATTTTTATCATCGCAATGATTCGCCAAATCTCAACCATCAGTCGCACCTGATAGCAATAAAATCTCGCACAAAACAGATAGGCGGCACACAACATTAACTTATAGTCAAAAACCGATAAATTATTGCAAATTAACACCAAATTAACGCACTAAAATTGCGTTGAAATCCTAATTTATCCGCCTAAGATACGCCTTCTTTTTACGGGAGGCACAATGCAATCGGCCAATACAAGTTCGACTAACCACTTCAGCTCACGCTTAGGTTTTATCATGGCGGCAGCCGGTAGCGCCGTTGGTGTAGGTAACATTTGGGGATTCCCCACCCAAGCAGCCACCCATGGCGGCGGAGCCTTTTTGCTGGTTTACCTAGTACTGATTTTCATCCTAG
Source organism: Shewanella sp. SM73 (assembly GCF_025653795.1). Taxonomy (NCBI): domain Bacteria; kingdom Pseudomonadati; phylum Pseudomonadota; class Gammaproteobacteria; order Alteromonadales; family Shewanellaceae; genus Shewanella; species Shewanella sp. SM73. The sequence continues at coordinate 101,435 of NZ_JAKKRY010000015.1, read as the reverse complement.
GCATTCCCATGTTAATGGCCGAACTCATGATAGGTCGCCACGGACAGACCAATCCCGCCGATGCCATGGGCAAACTCGGCTTCAACACCCTAACTCGCGGTTTAGGCAAGGCGATAGGTTTGATTTCCATCGTCACCGCGGGATTAATCTATACCTTCTACAGCATTCTTTCTGGCTGGTTTGTCAGCTACGCCATCGCCCCGATTGCCAAAGCTTTGGGCTCGAACGACACCGCAGCTTGGTTAGTGGATTTCTCGCTGTCGCGCAATCTGGTGTTCACGCTGATCTTCAGCACACTCGTATTTCTGGTATTGCTGCAAGGCGTACAAGAAGGCATAGAAAAATGGTCGAAACGCTTGATGCCCTTATTGTTGATCATGCTGATCGCAGGCGTGGCGTATATCTTCACTCTTAATGGCGCGAGCGAAGGCATTACCGCACTATTAACGCCTAACTTTGCCAAGGCACTGGCGCCAGATACCTTGATCAGCGCACTCGGACAAACCTTCTTCTCCCTCACCATAGGCACAGGTGCCATGATGGTTTATGGCAGCTATTTGAGCCAAAAAGAGAATATCGCCAAGCTGACCGTCTGGGTTGCCTTTACCGATAGTGGCATCGCCTTTCTCGCCGCTTTCTTGATTATCCCTGCCATGTATGTGGCCCAGCATAATGGCGTGGAGATTTTTAACGCCGAGGGCAAATTACTCGATTCAGATGCGCTGGTGTTTACTGTTTTACCCGCTTTATTTTCGACCTTAGGAGACACCGCCAACCTCATCATCAGCGTGGTGTTCTTTATTCTGCTGATCATCGCCGGCCTGACTTCAGCCATTTCCATCGCCGAAGTTCCGACTAGCTATGTGATGCAAAAATTCGGACTCAGCCGCAAGCGCGCCACCTTGATCATCGGCCTATTACTGACCTCATTATCTCTATTACTGGCGGTATTTTTTGAGACGTTATTTAGCGTCACTATTATGCTCACCACCCAAATCGCCCAGCCGCTGGTCGCCCTTGGCATCGCGATTTACTTAGGTTGGATTTGGCGCCAAACACAATTACTTAAGGCGATTCGTGGACAAGATGATGTCGATACCACAGGACTCTTCTGGCGCATTTGGCCAAGGTACGTGAAGTATGTGTGCCCAGTACTGATCATCGCGATCGCCATCAGGCAATTTGTGTAACCCTTTGAACAAATAACAAAATCCCCGCTAAGTGCGGGGATTTTTTATTTAGCAATTGATGCACTAATTAACTACTTTAAAATAATCAGCAAAGTCTTGCTGCCGCCAATAGTGAATGCGATGACAGCCGGATTTTTTCAATCTATCGATGACGTTGAACTGCTAGGGTAAGGCTGGATTGAAACGAAAGGGGATGTAAACAGCAGCCTTAAGAGATTAAGGCTGCTTTAAACACTGAGCTGATTACTGTTCGATACCCACAATTAACCAAGGTGAGTTGGCTTGCGTTACGTTACGCTCTAAATGCCAGATTTCCTTAATGTCCTCTTCTACGCCTTCAACGGTATCGCGATAGCGGCCGCTAAATTTAACACTCACTTCCGCAAGATTTGCATTGTGTGTGGCGCGGACAAGTTCTGCATCCAAAAACATCACTTCTGTGTGCTGATCGCCAACTAACTCGCGACGTTGGTTGCTGAGTTCATTGTAAAGATCAATAGAAACATACTCTTGGATTTTGCTTAAATCGTTTTCATTCCACGCCAATTGCAGGGTTTTGTAATGACTGCGAGCGCCTTCCAAAAAGCTTGGTAAATCAAAACCCGCGGGTAAATTAAAGGGCACATCGCTTATCGCTTGGCCAAAGCCATTGCTGCCGCTGTTTGCATTGGTGGCAAAACCTGTTTGTTCAGTCTGTTGGCGCTGTAGATTAGTACTTGGCTGACTCGCCCCTGCATAGGCCGGTCTTGGCTGCGCCCCCGCTTTTGAGGCCATCACAGTACGAACGATTTTGAATAGCACGAATGCCAGCAAACCGATAATCAAAATATCCATGATTTGAATATTTTCAAAACCACCGCCCATAAACAGCGCAGCCAATAAGCCACCTGCTAATAAACCGCCTAACATGCCGCCCATCATACCTTTTTTGCCCGGTGCTCCCGCTGGCGCCGTAGTCGGTGTGTTGGTCGCCGCTGGTTGAGCCGGAGCCGTTTGATGGCTTTTGCCGATAGATTTACTACCGCCGAATTTTTTTGCTTCAACGACTGGGCTAGTAACTAAGCTAACCGCAAAAATCATCGCCAGCATAATAAATAACTTTTTCATTTATAGGATCTTGTTCGTGTAATCTGAGGTGCTGCCATAATAGCGGGATGACATTATATGTCAATTAGCAAAAAGCGAAGGCTGATTGTCCTGTGCATATTTAGTGAGTTGCGATTAGCACTGTCATTCCAGTGACGCGCCAACTTTGGTTTAAAAATAAGTCATCCATGCGGGCTCGACGGCTGCATCTGCTGTATATGGACATACGAATGTCGCGATCACATGGATGTGAATGAGCGGCCATGCCGCCAACGGTCACTTACATGCCAGTGCTTAATCCCATAAACTGCCGTACATTCTGATAGCCTGAACTACCCAAACCGAAGTCCAGACAGAGGTGACCATCTCAGCAGTCATATCTTTTGAATCAAGATTTAGAATAATCGCCATGAAGAAAAGATGCGTTTGTCCTATATTTTTTCATCTTTTTTAAAAAGAGATTATTTTTCTATTTTTATAGATAAACCTGTACGGTTAATTAGTCAAATCTTAAAATAAATGCCATTAAAAGGGGGGCATCGTTTATTAATTTTGCAGAAGAGTTTTCTATTTCCTCAGACTCATCGTCGTCAGTAATTGAAACAAAACACACTGTCGAATTTAGCTCAATAGGCAGTTCTCTTTTTATTCTGATTAGTACATTTGATAATGTCTTAATTAGTTCATTTTTAAACTTTGCAAAGTTTATTTCTCGAGATGAGTCCTCTCGAAGCATCTTACTTATTTTAGAGAAGGCTCCCGCATTATATCCATCATAAAACCACTCAGATACTGCCCATCTATAGTAATTTTCACACTCTATGCTCTGATCTTCTTCAGCAACGAGAATGCTTTTAAGCTTACCCTCAGAGCTAGCACTTAATGATGCTGACATGGCACTACTGTCAGTGTAAAGAGATACCGCATAGAATGCCTCATCTTTATTTTCTAACAATAACATCTTGATTGTATCGTATGTAATTTCAAAGCATTTTTCTTCTAACTCAGTCCAGTCCATTATTCACTCCTTGTACTTAGCTTCAATATTTTCATTTTATGATACACTCAGCTCCATGCAGAATACTGATAATTATCATTTATTTCCTTAAAACTCACACCCGTTAAACCAAGAGCCTCGTACTCGTTTTTAAACTGAATAGAACATACAGAAGCCGCTATCTCGTTACAAAAGAATAAATGTTCACGAATATTATTCTTTATTTTAAATTTATCTATAGACTCATAATATGTCTTCTTTAACCCACGTTCCTCTTGCGTGTTCAATTTTCCAGAATCTAAGTCAATCGAGATAGTATAAGTGGACTCATCTTTATCTAAGATAGACAAATAACTTAGTGGAAAAAATAAAAAGTACTTTTTCTGCGGCCGAACTCCTCGATGCAGGTTAATATCGACAGGAATACGAATACACTTAACATTTAATTTTTCACACAAGTATAACATTTCATTAGAAACTAAATTTTCATCAACCAAATAATCACCATTCAGTTGATATGTTTTTGCTTTAAGAGAATAAGCATTTAAAAAATCACCCTCACATGGTGGTGAGTCATAAAACTCATAGTCAGGTAGCTCAGGAGTCCAATGTTTATCCATAAAATACGGTATTCCCTTACCATCAGGATCTGATTGCACAATAAAAAATGCCTGTGGATTTATACTCATAATAACTACCCTGTAATAGGTTAAAAGTTTAATGTCCCTAAGAAAGCATTAGCGCAAACTTGAATTTATTTTAAACATCGTTTTACTCTGTTGCCAGCAATAATATTCCCTCGCAAGTCAAAAAAGCTTAACGAGCCACCCATTGTTAAATTCTCGGTATTAAATTCTCGGAATGCATAATTATAAATAACAGACTATCAGGCATACCAAGGGTTTAACGGGATTAAGCACTGTCGTGGAAGTGACCATTGGCTACATGCTCGCTCATTCACATCCATATGATTGCGACATTCTAGTCTTGTTATAAATCTAGCCATATACAGCAGATACCGCCGTAGGGCCGATAGGGTCAACTTATTTTTTAAACTAAAGTCGGCGAGTCAGTGGAATGACAGTGCTAAATCAATATTACCTGCTGCCAAAAGCGACTTTATTAACAAAATTAAAAAATCCCCGCATTTCGGGGATTTTCGTTTAATCAAAACCACTAAAACTAACTAAGTTACAAACACTTTCCATCCGATGAATCATCGGAAGAAAGTGCTCGGCTGATGCCGCCGAAGATGACATTCAAGAAGCCGATACCGACATCTTTTTGCCGCTCATCGGCGCTGCCCGTATCGTGGCCGCTCGCGTCGCGCATGCTTTGATTATTGTTGGTTCCGCGCACAAAATCGCAGGAGACATTGCTCGTATTATTCACCGAGCAGGCACTGAGCAAAGCGATCATTAGCCCGCAAAAGGCAAGGCGTAATCTTGGCATATTAGTTCAACACCTCTTCTAATGCCTTGAGGCATAAGGCGACATTTTCGCGACGGGCACCAAAACCCATGAGGCCAATGCGCCATGCTTTGCCCGCAAGGGCGCCAAGGCCGGCGCCGATTTCGAGATTGTAATCTTTGAGCAAACGAGTCCGCACCGCGGCATCATCGACTCCAGCGGGGATGTAAACTGCGTTAAGTTGTGGCAGACGCGAATCTTCGGCCACCACAAAATTTAGCCCTAACTTTTCCAGCCCAGCACGCAGCACTAAGTGCATGTCATGATGGCGTTGCCACGCATTCTCTAAGCCTTCGGCCGCTAAAATACGCAGGGATTCATGCAGTGCATAAAGCGCATTCACTGGCGCAGTGTGATGGTAACTGCGCTTGCCGCCCGCGCTGGTCCAATAGGCCATCACTAAGCTTTGATCGAGGAACCAACTTTGCACTGGGGTCTTGCGATTCTTGAGTTTTTCGACGGCAGCAGGCGAGAAAGACACAGGCGATAAACCCGGTACACAGGAGAGACACTTTTGGCTGCCAGAATAAATAGCATCTATGCCCCATTCATCGACTCTTAACTCAACGCCGCCAAGGGAAGTCACCGCATCAACTATGCTCAAACAACCATAGGTTTTGGCTAATGCGCACAGAGTTTTGGCATCGGACAAGGCGCCAGTTGAGGTTTCGGCGTGCACAAAGGCTAAAAATTTGGCATCGGGATTGGCTTTCAGTGCCGCTTCAACCGCAGCAGGATCAACAGGTGTGCCCCACTCATTGTCCACCAGCACGGCAATGGCGCCCATACGCTCGACGTTTTGGCGCATACGCTCACCAAACACACCGTTACGGCAGACAATCACCTTCTCACCCGGCTCGACTAAGTTAACGAAACAGGTTTCCATGCCCGCACTGCCCGGCGCTGATACCGCCATGGTCATTTCGTTTTTAGTTTGGAAGGCGTATTGGATCAGACTCTTAAGCTCATCCATCATGCCCACAAACAGCGGATCTAAGTGGCCAACCGTAGGTCTGGACTGCGCCGCAAGCACTTCGGGATAAACATCCGACGGGCCAGGGCCCATTAAAATACGGCGAGGAGGATTAAAAGCGGTAAAACGCGGTGCTGGTAACATCATGTCTCCTTAATGCGTGTAGGTGTAGGTCGAAGTCTAGTTATTATTCGTTAGCCAATCGTCAGCGGATTAAGTCAGCGACTTAACTGTGGCGCGCTAATCGGCGGCTAGAGTATTAAGTCTACAAAACTACCACAAAAAGGAGCGCCTGTGCGCTCCTCCTTTAGCCTTAGTTATGACTAACATAACTATCACGCGCATGGTGAGCTAAGGTTGTAACGCCTTGTTGCCGTTACCCGCATTTAAAAACAGCTGATAGGCAGGGCTTTGAGTTTCCTCTTGATAGACAAAACCCAGTTCAGTTAAAAACTGTTGGAACGGCAAGGCATCACTCGCGGGTACTTCAAATCCCGCCAGCACTCGGCCAAAGGCCGCGCCGTGGTTACGATAATGGAACAGACTAATGTTCCATTTACTCTGCAAGGTAGTTAAAAACTTCAGCAGCGCACCGGGATGTTCAGGAAACTCGAAGCTAAACAAACGCTCCTCTAAAGGCTCTGGTGGATGACCACCGACCATATAACGCACATGCAATTTCGCGGTTTCATCGCCGGATAAATCCTGCACTTCAAAACCATTGGTCTCTAAGGTGGCAATGATTTGTTCTAGCTCACCTTGGCCTCGGCTTAAGCGAATGCCGGCAAACACCACGGCAAGATCACGACTACTGAAACGATAGTTAAACTCTGTCATCACCCGCTTATCGAGCAACTCACAGAATGTTAAGAAACTTCCAGGACGCTCAGGGACTTTCACCGCCAGTACCGCTTCTTTCTGCTCACCGAGTTCGCAGCGTTCCGACACATAACGCAGACTGTGGAAATTCACATTCGCGCCACTTAAAATCGCGGCGACCTTCTCACCATTGCCGCAATCACCATGGGCATTAGCGCTGATATATTTTTTAAGCCCAGCTAAGGACAAGGCCCCTGCGGGTTCGGCGATCGCACGGGTGTCTTCGAAGATATCTTTCACCGCAGCGCAGATTTCATCCGAAGTGACAGTCACTACTTCATCGACATAAAGTTTCGCGACTCGAAACGGCTCAGTGCCGATACGTTTAACCGCCACGCCATCGGCAAATAAACCGACTTGCGCCAGCGTCACCGGCTCGCCCGCTTCCATCGCCGCCTTTAAACAAGCGGCATCTTCTGGCTCGACGCCGACAATTTTCACCTGCGGCATCACCGCCTTGTAATAGGCTGCGATACCCGCGATTAAACCGCCACCGCCCACGGGCACAAATACCACTTCAAGATCGCGCTGCTGCTGCAACATCTCTTGGGCGATAGTGCCTTGGCCTGCGATCACCGCTTCATCATCGAAGGGCGCGATATAGACTCGGCCCTCTTCTTTGGCCATCGCCATCGCAAAACCATTGGCTTGATCGAAGGCTTGGCCGTGCAATACCACGTTGCCACCTAAACGGCGCACCGCATCGACTTTAATATCGGGCGTCGTCTCAGGCATCACAATCACAGCATCCACACCGCGACTCGCCGCTGACATCGCCACACCCTGAGCATGATTGCCTGCTGAAGCACACACCACACCGCGCTGACATTCTTCTTTCGTCAGCTGGGCGATACGGTTATAGGCACCGCGTAACTTGAAGGAATGCACTGGCTGCATATCTTCGCGCTTCAAAAATACCTGACAACCCAAACGCGCCGATAACTTGTTCATGCTGGAAAGCGGCGTCACTTTCGCTATGTCATACACGGATGACAACAGGATTTTTTGCAGATAGCTTTGTGCCAACTGAAAATGGGCTAAATCCGCCTGAGTTTGCGATGAGAGTGGCAACATAGATGCAGTAAACATAATTAGTCCTCCAGTTTACTGCGATCGCGCACCGCGCCCTTGTCGGCACTGGTGGCGAGCATGGCGTAGGCTTTAAGCGCGAGTGACACATAACGCTGGCGACCAATTGGTTTCCACGCCATTGGGCCAAGACTATGCATTTTTTCACGGCGAGCATTGAGTTCAGCATCGCTTACCGCCAGCTTGATGCTGCGTTTGGGTATATCAATTTCGATGCGATCGCCATTTTCAATCAAGGCGATTGTGCCGCCAGCGGCAGCTTCGGGTGAGACGTGGCCGATAGATAAACCTGAAGTACCACCAGAGAAACGACCGTCGGTTATCAGCGCACAGGCCTTGCCTAGCCCGCGTGATTTTAAGTAACTGGTTGGGTACAACATTTCTTGCATACCTGGGCCGCCTTTCGGGCCTTCATAACGAATAACAACCACGTCGCCCGCCACCACTTCACCGCCTAAAATACCCGCCACTGCATCATCTTGGCTTTCATAGACGCGAGCAGAGCCGATGAAGGTCAGATTCGATTCATCCACGCCCGCCGTTTTAACGATACAGCCGTTCTCGGCCACGTTGCCCGACAATACGGCAAGCCCGCCCTCTTGGCTGAAGGCAAACTCGCGGCTACGGATACAGCCTTCTTGTCTGTCATTATCCAGTGACGGCCAGCGACAATCTTGGCTAAAGGCTTTAGTGGTCGGAATCCCCGCAGGTCCCGCCATAAAGAAATGTTTTACTTTTTCATCTTGCGTCTGCATCACATCGTATTTCGCCAATACAGACTTCAAATAGCCACCTTCATCGGCCGCCACATGGAACACATCGGTATGCAGTAATCCAGCTCTGTCGAGCTCGCCTAAAATCCCCATCACACCGCCCGCACGGTGCACGTCTTCCATATGGTATTTAGGCGTTGATGGCGCAACCTTACAAAGGTGCGGCACAAGGCGCGACATACGGTCGATATCCGCCATGGTAAAATCAACATCGGCTTCCTGCGCGGCGGCCAATAAATGCAATACAGTATTAGATGAACCGCCCATGGCGATATCTAAGGTCATGGCATTTTCGAAGGCTTTGAAGTTGGCGATATTGCGTGGTAATGCCGATTCATCATCTTGATGATAATAACGTTTTGCCAGCGCCATCACGCGGCGACCCGCTTCTAAAAACAGCTCGCGGCGATCCGCGTGGGTTGCCAGCATAGAGCCGTTACCCGGCAACGATAACCCTAGGGCTTCGGTTAAACAGTTCATTGAGTTCGCGGTAAACATGCCAGAGCAAGAGCCACAGGTTGGGCACGCGCTACGCTCAATTTTGGCACTGTCTTCATCGCTCACGTTCGAGTCGGCGCCCGCCACCATAGCATCGACTAAGTCGAGTTTGATGAGCTTATCCGACAGCTTAGTTTTACCCGCTTCCATCGGTCCGCCAGACACAAACACGACGGGAATATTGAGGCGCAGCGCCGCCATCAACATGCCGGGAGTGATCTTGTCGCAGTTGGAGATACACACTAAAGCATCGGCGCAGTGGGCATTAACCATGTATTCCACACTGTCGGCGATAAGCTCACGCGATGGCAGGCTATAGAGCATGCCACCGTGGCCCATGGCGATACCGTCATCGACGGCGATCGTGTTGAACTCTTTGGCGATACCGCCCGCTTCTTCGATGGCGCTCGCCACCAGTGAGCCCATGTCTTTTAAGTGCACATGACCCGGTACAAACTGAGTAAAGGAGTTAGCAATAGCGATAATTGGCTTACCAAAATCATTGTCTTTCACCCCTGTGGCGCGCCATAGCGCACGGGCACCCGCCATATTGCGGCCTTCGGTACTGGTAGCTGAACGTAACTTTGGCATTGACTGTATCCTTTATCTCAAATCGAAAATGGTATTCTTAATTCACATGGCGAATGCTTAAGCATTCGCCGTTTGTTGCAAGCTCAGCGGTAACAATACCTTACACTGGGTCACATCAATCAGTTTATTCAGCTGATTACTTAGCAGTTCGATGGCACGTTCGCTATCGACCTCTATATCCAGCGACAGGCTAGCGTCGTCATTCATACGCATCTGCATTTGGGTAATCGTAAAGCCGCGATGGCGAGTCACGCGCAAAACACGCTCAAGCACTTCGGGGCGTTGTTGAACCGTTAATTCCAGAGAGTGGATCATGTTTGTTTCTCCATTTCGTCCATCATATCGCTGTTTGATGCGCCGGGGGGCACCAGTGGCCAAACATTAAAAGCATCATCGATTGCAACGTGTAACAAATACGGGCCCTTAGCCGCTAACATTTCGGTTAAGGCTTCTTCCACTTCGTCGGAAGAAAAAATAGTGCGGCCAGGGATATCAAAGGCGGAGGCCAATAAAACAAAATCAGGGTTATCGGATAAATCCGTTTCGCTGTAGCGTTCTTCAAAGAATAGCTGTTGCCACTGCTTCACCATGCCAAGCTTTTGGTTATCGATCAGCACGATTTTCACCGGCAACTTGCGGCGTTTGATGGTGGTCAGCTCCTGCACATTCATCATAAAAGAACCATCACCAGAGACAGTCACCACAGTCGCATCGGGACGCGCCACTTGCGCACCAATGGCGGCGGGTAAGCCAAAGCCCATAGTGCCTAAGCCAGCGCTGGACAGGTGATCTTCTGGACGGCGGAACCACATATGCTGGGCCACCCACATTTGGTGCTGGCCCACATCGCAACAAACAACATTGTCTTCGGGTAATTTATTGGCTAAACGGCGCAGCAGCGCAGGGGCGTAAATCAAACTGCCGGGGTGTTGATAATCCCATTGATGCTTACGGGATAAATGCTCCACTTCAGCCTGCCAAGGCGTAATGTTCATCGACATGGCTAAGGCGGGGAGGATTTGGCGTAAGTCACCAGCGATTGCCACCTCTGGCATACGTAACTTGCCCAGCTCAGCGGCGTCTATGTCTAAATGGATCACTTTGGCCTTGTCGGCAAAGCTCGCTAAACGGCCGGTGACTCGGTCATCGAAACGGGCGCCAACCACGATCAGCAAATCACAATCCTGTACCGCTAAGTTAGCCGCCTTGCCACCATGCATGCCTAACATGCCTAAGTAACCTGGCGTGCCGTGGGCGATACTGCCAAGCCCTTTCAAGGTTGCGACCGAAGGTATACCCGTTACTTTGATAAACTCACGCAGTTGATCGACCGCGCCCGCCATGCCCACACCGCCGCCGACATACAACATAGGTTGTTTAGCCTCAGCCAACAGCGCACGGGCGGCCTCGATATCACTCATCTCGGCTTGGGGTTCGTTGGTGACGGCCAGCAAAGGTGTACGGTATTCGAGGTGAGCGAGTTGGATATCCTTCGGGATATCGACCAACACAGGGCCAGGGCGGCCGGATGCGGCGATTTCGAAGGCTTGATACAAGGTTGGGATCAGGTCGTTGATATTTGTCACCATAAAGCTGTGCTTAGTACAGCTCAGTGACATGCCCAGCACATCGATTTCTTGAAACGCATCAGTGCCGATAACGGCGGTAGAGACTTGGCCCGTAATGGCCACGATAGGCACTGAATCTAACAGCGCGTCGGCTAAGGAAGTGATCAGGTTAGTCGCGCCTGGGCCTGAGGTCGCAAAGCACACGCCGGTTTTACCGCTGGCTCTTGCGTATCCTACGGCCGCAAAGGCGGCGCCTTGTTCGTGACGGCTGAGCAGATGTTCAACAGGGCTTCCATAGAGGGCATCGTATATTGGCATAATGGCACCACCTGGGTAACCAAACACTGTGGTGACTCCATGTGCTGCTAACACTTTGATTACCGCGTCTGCGCCTCTGATCATCTGCCCTGGTTCCATATTCTCTCTCGCTACGTTAGTCCTGAATTGCCGAAAATCGACGCTAATTTTTTACTCTTTCGAAGCTTAGAACCTTACTCTAGGCCCTGAAACGAAGAACCCCCCGGTCCTTTCGGAGCGGGGGGTTCTTTCGAAACTTTTAACCTTTTAGGTCTATCAGTTCGCCATGCGCCGCCCCCGCTGTGATTTAATAATCACGACGGTAATAATCACGAGAATGAGCTTGGCAGCTTGGTTAAACATCAATATGGATTCCTAATCGGTGTTTCTAAAATTGGGATATTGCATGAAAGTTAGTTTCGCTTTGGGCTTTGCCCTAGCGCGAGCTATTAGCTTTACCATAAAGCAACGGCCAAACACAATAAAAAATATCTTTTGTCAAAAAAAATTCAGCTTCCCTGCCGAGACAATGCAAAACAACAAAGTAAAACGTTAACTGTTGAGCCTCAGTCGGCGCGATTCACCTACTTAACGATAGACTCACTAACTGTGTCGTTTTTGCCCGCTCGACAACCCACTGAACAGGAAAAAATTTGTTTCTCACTAACTGATTTATCACTAAGCTGATTCATCACTAAGCAAGCTCAAGATGCGCGTTTCACTATCTTGAGCTTGCTTGGGAACTGAGCTGAGACCCAAGTCCTTTGAGTCTCAACCCTCTCCCCCAATGCTGGGCTTAACTCACTATCAATTAAGCCTCAACAATGCTCTTCATATCTGTCATATAACCGCGAAGCTCAGCGCCAACATATTCCACTGCCGTTTCACGAATCGCTTCGTTAACTGCGATAAGCGTTAGGTTGTCGACACCGGTTGCGCAGTCTTTCAGGCCAGCACCTAAATACTCAGATGACATGGCATTAACATAGTCGCGCAGCATAGGTACGGCGGCGTGATTGAACAGGTAGCAACCGTATTCGGCTGTGTCTGAAATCACTACGTTCATTTCGTACAAACGCTTACGAGCAATCGTGTTAGCGATCAGTGGGGTTTCATGCAGTGACTCGTAATAAGCCGACTCTTCCACAATACCCGCAGACACCATGGTATCGAACGCCAGTTCCACACCCGCTTTGATCATAGCGACAAGGAAAATACCTTTGTCGAAATAGGTTTGTTCGTCGATATGCTCGCTCGATACGGGCGCATTTTCGAAACCTGTTTCGCCAGTTTCGGCTCTCCAACGCAGTAAGTTCGCATCATCGTTTGCCCAGTCTTCCATCATAGTGCGTGAGAATTCGCCGCTGATGATGTCATCCATGTGCTTTTCAAATAATGGTTGCAGAATTTCTTTTAAATCTTCTGCAATTTCAAATGCTTTAATCTTGGCTGGATTAGACAAACGGTCCATCATGTTAGTGATGCCGCCGTGTTTCAGTGCTTCAGTGACCGTTTCCCAACCTTGCTGGATAAGCTTGGCCGCATAGCCTGGCTCAACGCCATCGGCGATCATTTTCTCGTAACCTAAGATGGCACCCGTCTGCAACATACCGCACAGAATGGTCTGTTCGCCCATCAGATCCGACTTCACTTCTGCGATGAAAGACGACAGTAAAACACCGGCTCTGTCTCCACCCGTTGCGCTAGCGTAGGCTTTAGCAATCTCTAAGCCATCACCGTTTGGATCGTTTTCTGGGTGAACAGCGATAAGGGTAGGCACACCAAAACCACGTTTGTATTCTTCACGCACTTCAGTGCCAGGGCACTTAGGCGCAACCATCACCACAGTGATATCGGAACGAACTTGCATACCCTCTTCAACTATGTTGAAGCCGTGTGAGTAAGACAAGGTAGAGCCTTGCTTCATCAGTGGCATAACTGCGTTAACCACGTTTGAATGCTGTTTGTCCGGCGTCAGATTAAGAACCAGATCCGCCGCAGGGATTAATTCTTCAAAGGTACCGACACGGAAACCGTTATCGGTTGCTTTTTGCCATGAGGCACGTTTCTGTTCAATCGCTTCAGGACGCAGGGCAAAAGAGATATTCAGACCCGAATCACGCATGTTCAAGCCTTGGTTAAGACCTTGAGCACCACAACCTAAAATAACAATATTCCAATCTTTGATGTAGTTACAGCCGTCGCTAAACTCAGAACGATCCATGAAACGACATTGGCCAAGCTGTGCTAATTGTTGACGTAAATTCAGAGAGTTAAAATAGTTAGCCATCTGATATACCACCTATAAGTCAGAAATTTTGGACGCAACCAAACTAACATAATGTTACGACTTGGTTGTGATTGAAATCACTATAACCCATGCTTATCATTGCTTAAAATGATATATTCGGAACTTCATATTGCATTATGCGCAACGTCAGCCGCAATAACGCTCAGTAACACTGGCAGCAACATCGGCGGCAATATGCAGCACTCAAGCTCAGGCTAAACAGGATAAGTTATGGATATTCGTACCCTCAAATTGTACCTGCACTTATGTGACAGTTTGCACTTCGCCAAGACCGCGGAGCAGATGCATGTGAGCCCATCAACCTTAAGTCGAGCCCTGCAAAGATTAGAAGAAGAAGTGAACGCTAAGCTGTTAGAGCGGGATAATCGCAGCGTGACCTTAACCCACGCGGGACACGAATTTAAGCGATTCGCCGAGCAGACCTTGAACCATTGGAGCACACTCAAGCACAGTATCGATCTCAAGCAGGACGTGCTGCGCGGTCGGTTAAATCTGTATTGCTCGGTCACTGCTGCCTACAGTCATTTACCGGGTTTATTGGATCTATTCCGCCAAGAGCATCCCTTCGTCGAAATCGCCTTAACCACAGGAGATGCAGCCAACGCGCTAGCAGAAGTGCAGCAGAATCGCGCCGATATCGCCATCGCCGCCCTGCCCGATCCTTTCCCCAGCAGCTTACATTTTGCCAAAATCGACGATGTGCCACTGTCGATTATCGCACCGACGATCCGCTGTGCAGTACAGCAACAAGTGAGTCAAACGCCCATCGATTGGTCGAGCGTACCCTTTATCATCCCAGATCACGGCCCAGGACGGCGCCGCGCCGATAACTGGTTCAAACAAATGGGCATTAGCCCTAATATTTACGCCCAAGTCTCGGGACAGGAAGCGATCGCCTCTATGGTAGCGTTAGGTTGTGGCGTGAGCATGAGCCCCGAAGTGGTGATCAATAATAGCCCAGTGCGTGATCGCATTCAGTTGCTCTCGTCGCCGGTGGCGATTCCACCGTTCGAGTTAGGTTGCTGCTGCAAAGTGAAACGACTTGATGATCCCATCGTTAATGCGTTTTTGGATGTGATTTAAACGGGGAAAGTAATACAAAATAAAAGTGCGAGTGAAGAGTTTCAACGAGATAGAAAACCGAAACGGCTCTCAAAAAGCTAAAAACTTAGCTAAAGAGAACCGGTTCACTATCGAACAGTTGCTATCAAATTGGTGCTAACGAACTATTGCCACAGGATTTCTATCGCAAGGCAATCAACACAAGATGACAGGATTACACATCCGGCGAGTTGAGCTTATCAATAGGATCGATACGGGTCACCAATAGCTGATCGACCTTGTACGAATCGATATCGACCACCTCAAATTTATAGCCCGCATAGTTCACGAAATCCGTACGCTTAGGGATTTTACGCAGCATATACATCATAAAACCAGCAATGGTTTCGTAGTTCTGATTATGCGGAAACTCCTCAATACCAAAGGCGCGCATTACGTCGGTAATAGGCGTCACACCGTCGACTAACCAAGAGTTGCTATCACGGGCGATGATCTGCTCTTCGCTCTCGTGCAATGACCAAGCCCCCATTACGGCGCGCTGTAGATCGTTAGTAGTCACAATCCCCACCACTAAGGCGTATTCGTTCATGACCACGGCAAAATCGGCGCGACTATTTTTAAAGTATTCCATCGCTTCTGACAGGCTCAGCGTATCGGGAATGATCAGCGAAGTATGGATTAAGTTACTGCCTTTTAAGATGATATTCTCACCGTTGATCACACGGATCAGCAATTCTTTCGCATCCACGAAGCCTTTGATCATATCCAACTGACCATCGCAGACGAGGAACTTAGTATGGGGATCTTCAGAAATTTTACGCTTGATATCTTCTTCACTGTCTTGCAGTAAAAAGTACACTAAGCTTTCACGGGCCGTCATGGCCGAAGTCACAGAAACGGTTTGCATTTCAAACACATTTTCCATCATCTGTTGCTCACCGCGATCTAGCACCCCAGCTTCGGCACCGGCATTCATGACGGCATAAATGTCGTCGGAGGTGATGGCATCGTTACGCACGGTTGGGATCTGCAGCAGTTTAAAGATACCACTCGCCATGCCATTGAAAAACCACACTAATGGGCGTAATAGCACAATACAGAAAGACATAGGCCCGACAACAGCTAAAGCGACAGGCTCAGGCATCGCCATGGCAATGCGTTTTGGCATTAAATCGGCGACTAAAATAAAGGCGCTGGTTACCGTTATGAAGGATAAAACAAAGCTCAATTGGCTCAGCCAAGGCTCGGCAACTAAAGGGGAAAGCAACTGATAGAAGTAAGGCCGAAATGCCGACTCACCCACAATACCGCCCATGATGGCAACGGCATTAAGACCAATTTGTACTACCGTAAAAAAGCTACCGGGAACGGCTTGTAACTGCAGCACTTTTTCTGCTCGTGCATCGCCCTCATCGGCTAACTGACGTAAACGAATTTTACGTGAAGCGGCAAGTGCAATTTCTGACATAGAGAAAAAACAACTCGCGCCGATTAGACACAATATAATCATCACGTTATCAAAGAGACTCATGTAACACCTTTCATTTAACACTGGACTAACTAGGACCAACCCGCGCCTTATTGCTCGCGTGTCAGTTGAATTCATTGTATTTGAGCAAAGTTTGCTTTGTCTGGTCGCTGCACAACAAAATTGTATTGACCACTTTCATCCCTAAGATGAATGAGCGCTTAGATGACAATCATTAGGGTGCACTCAGTATATCTGCAAATTCACGAGTCATGCGTGACTCCGCTCTCGCAGCCCACGCATAGCGCTAATGCACTTGCATCATTTAAGTAATTTTTTATGTCGAAACGACTGAATATACAGCATTTAATTATTTTACTCGACTCGATGGCATTAGACATCCGAGCGCGGTGGCTTTGATATTGAGCTGCTAGAACGTACATTTAAGCCAATAGAATTGACTATGCAGTCGTGGCTTTGCTTAGTTGCGTTACGTAAAATACGTCCAGAATGGCAGCATGGATGTCACTCAGAGTGCATCGCTAAATCGACAATAGGCGACAGATTATATCTCATCTGCCGCCTAATATTACCTCACCTTGAGTAATTTTTATCTTAGCGACTTATCTACCGCTATGTTTCATACAAATGTTATCAATTAGTTAACATGATTGAGGCCGTCTGTGGCGTAGTGATGCAAACCGAATATGTCTCCAATTTTGCAGCATAGAGCCTAGACTCTTGAAGCTCAGTAGCCAATCCAGCAACGCGTTGGGATATCTTGGCGAAAGAGTAACATCACCTTCAACTGGCTCCCATTAAATCACTTCAACCTCGACTCTATTGCGACCTTTATCCTTAGCGCGATAGAGGCAAACATCGGCGCGGCGTAATACGTCGGCCATCTTAAACCCCGAGATCTTATCTAATGGCAAAAACACGCTGCCAATACTGATCGTCACCACAGCCAAGGGAGATACTTGATGGGGAATATTGAGTTGCTCAACGAGATAACACAGTTGCGTAGCAATAGCCGTTAACTGTGCTGGCGTGACCTGCTCGACGACCAAAGCAAACTCTTCACCACCAATGCGAGCCAATAGAGCATTGTGCGGCAGGATATCGCACTGTGCTAAGGCATCAGCCACCCGCTTGAGCACAGTATCGCCTTCAAGATGACCATAAGTGTCGTTGTAGGATTTGAAATAATCGATATCTAACATTAACAATCCCGCTGGAGTGTTAGCTTGTAGCACAGTAGCTAATCTTTCGGTAAAGGGTCGTCTATTAGCTAAGCCAGTTAACTCATCGGTTTCAGCCATCACCTTTAATTGGCTATTCGCGGCAACCAGCGCTTGTTGTAGCACTATCATCTGACGCTCTTTCTGTTCGCGTAGCAGTAACTCGTTCAATGCGGAGGCGAATTGGGTCAGCATATTCTTTTTCTGGGCGTTCCAATTTAATGGCCGCGACACAGTCGACAGCGAGAGCAATCCCAATAACTCCCCAGCATTTTTAATCGCAAAGGCGGCAATCGAACATATCCCCACGGATTTCATTACCTCATATTCCTGTGGTGAAAAAGCCTTTAACGCCTCAAGATCCTCAATCACTAAGGTCGATTCCGTCTCGAATTTTTTAGCCAGTTGAGCAATATTATCTACCGAAATCACTTGGACCTTATTTGCGTGTAAGTCACTGGTCCAAAAGCTGCGGTAATAGGCATACTGCTGATGAAATTCGAGAAGACTCACCCTTTCAACATCAAATAACTGACCTATTTTGTGGCATACCTCAGTTAAGGTTTTATCCACATTGCAGGTATCTATGCTCAAAAATTGCAACGAAATCTCAGCCAACAATTGATTCGACTGCGACTGCCAATCTAATTCTTTAGTTCGTTCTTTGACTAAGTCAGACAATAAATGCTGTTGTTGTTGCAGTGCACGTTGCTGACGTTTATTGATGGCTAAATCATTACGTATCCTTTGATACATGCCCTTAAGTGACAATGCCACATGGGCTATTTCATCGGGTCTTGCGGTTACCGTCTCGGGCACAGATAACTTTTTTAACGAGTTAAGATTGATTTTATTAGTGAAATCTTCCAGTGCCGACAATCTATCTGTCACCATGAGTCGCACTAAGGTCAAAATCAAATAAATCATCAATAGGGTCTTTAACCCATTACCGAGCACGATAAAAATCAACTGCCGCCACAGCTCGTAGTAAAGCCGATTGGTATCTAACCCTACGGTCAAAGTCGCTATCGACTGCTCTTGATAGGTCACAGGATAGTGAAATAGAGTTTGCGACTCGTCATCGGTTAACAAAGGTTTACCCAGATGCATAGTGACGCCATCGATACTGTCTAAATGTACACTCGACACTAATGGCATCATCCCAAGTCCAGAGAGCAAATCCGATAACAAGCTACGGTCGACGTCCCACAGTGACTTAGCCACGCTTGGCAAAATAGATTCTGAATACTCGCGGATATCCGAAGTCGCATTATCGATACTATCCTGATAGTTCCAAATCAACTGTACCAGCATAGTTAACACAGCAAAAAACGAGCTCACCCCAATAATAATCAGCGTCATCTTGTGGCTAATAGAATGATTACGATGCTTCATGTACACCTGTTATTACGCCTTGAGAGGCAACTTATTCAAAATCTGAGACTGGAAAATCTGTGGCCAATCTCGAGCAACTAACATTTGATAAAATGCCGAGTCTGGTTGCAAAACACCGAACAAGGCAACATTGTCATAGGGGAGATATTTTTTATGCTGCTGATAATATTGCAATTCAACTAAACCTAAAGCGCCAACCAAAAAATGCCCGCCACCAATAACACTCACAGAGTGCTGGCGACAAAGCTGTAAAATCTCAGGTGAAGTATTGATCGTACCGACAAATACATCTTTACCAGACACCAAACCTTTTTCCTTCAATGCCTTAAGCACCCCAATCGCCATACGATCACTGGCGGTCCAAATCACATTCAGATCAGGATAACGATTCAGCAGGGTTAACGCTTGCCCATAAGCCACGGCCTCACTCCATTGGCCATAAACCGTTTGAGTCAGAGTGGCATTGGACTGCATAAAGAAATAGTCACTGGCGCCTTGGGTACGTAGCACTGAAGCAGGCGTCGATTTATCGCCCGAAATCAACAGAACTTTAGCCGCCTTTCCCTCTAAGTCGTCCATTAAGGCCTTAGCGGTCGCCGAACCAATAGCGTAATTATCGGGAATAATGGCGGGTAACAGATATTCTTGCCAATGGGGATCTTGCAGCAAGGCATCACGCTCGCCAGGGGAAATATCATTTAAAATCAATTGCACATAGACAGGGTGAGGATAAAGCACCTGCAGCATTTTTATCGCTGATTGTTTTTCATTAACCAGAATAACGTAATTAGGTAACGCCTTTGCAGAAGCTAACAACTCATCGAGTAGAGTGATCATCTTGAAGTGATTGCGATCGGAATGAATGATATCGAGTTTAATATCGAGTGTCGTCGATGCCGCCAACATCAATTGGTCGACATCTCCCCAAAAACTGTCATCGACAGCCCCAGGATTAAAGAAAACCACATCGAGTTTTGCCCATGCTGCCCCACCAAAACCCGCAGTACAGATAAACACACACGCTAACATCCACGAACGCATAGGCGAGTTCTCCTCGACCATGTTCCCTCAAATGTCATCCTTCACAAGAGGTCACTTTATTATTATCGATTCACAACCTTGTTACCGCATCGCCGCCCAAAATGTTGCTAAAATCGGCAGCAGATGTTTCGATTAAACCACAAAATGATACAAAGTATACTTTATATGCTGACTATTTATTCCGACACCCTGTCTGTATAAGGAGTTCGAGTGGCTCAGTAGCAGAATGTAAGTGGCGGCCTTATGGTCAGTCTTGCGACCTAACCACGGAGAAAATGACGGGGACTTAAAAGGAATACAAGTTAGAACTCAGACGTTAATGCAGCCTGGCGGTCAAGTTGAATCAAGGTCGTGAGGGGTACCATGATTTTCAGTGGAGGGTCAACCAACTGAGACTGTGCAACGATGCCCTCATATAATGGCATAGGTTGACTAATCTCTATTAACTGATTGAAATAATTAAATATAATCATCAAGTGCTCAATCTATTCAGTCGTAATCATTTCTCCTAGAATCAATCCTTTATAACTCATATTCATTCAAAGGCACTAAATTGTGCTTGTGACTCTTCTTTTAATCGGTCGCAACATACACCTTCAATCGTCTCGATGTACTCCAAGTGCTGTGTAGCCCGCATCGCCAAACAAAAAGGTTGGCAGTAGCCAACCTTTCAATACGCTAATAATCATAAATGCAGTAAATGCGATCGAATTTGCCTAGCGCTAAATCCGCTTGGTGGATAATAAAATTCAACTGCATAGAATGCTCACTGTAGACGACTTTGAACAGTACTAGATAATCTTCGGCATTGCCGCCTAACTCAGCCGCGGCGTGGAGTTCGGGGGCTTTATAGCGGCTATCTCCATGGCCATTAATGCTGGCGATACCATCGTAATACGGCAGCGGCTGCTCGGGGACGAGCAATGCCTGCAAGTTGGATGACCGCCACCCGGGCAATGCAGCCCATTGCGGTTGAGTGAGAATCTGACCGGGGATTAACCCCTGCTTATTCATTTGCATCAGCTCATAGCCCTTGAGCTGATCTTGCCACTCTGGTGCCAATTCATCATCCACAACCGCTAGGGCCTCCAGCACCATAGCTTGCTGCGGTTCAGGCAGTGCTTGTAAACGTGCCTTGGCTAACCGCAATAAATGCGGGTTGTCACTGTTAATCATGTCAGTGGCTATCATCTTAATGCTGGCAATCCCCTTAAGTTGATAAGCCGCCTCATACTCATAGTTTGCACATACCGCATCGTCGAACTTAAGCTCGGCAATCGCTTTCCCAGAGTTCAATTGCTGACCCTCTGCGACATAATAGACATGGCCGCGAAGCATTTCCGAGAATCGCCAGCGCTCCAAAAAGAACAACAATCGCCCCTCTCGAGGCAAATAAGATTGAAAAGCCTTCAGTTCGCTACAATTGATTTGTGCGATAAATTGCATGGGCACACGGAAGGCTTGCGCAGCCTCGTCCCAATCCCAATGATGCTCCTCATCAGTCTCCCAATCCTTCTGCCAGTCTTCCCGCCAATGCTCCTTGATAAACTCGCGACTATGACCAAAACTCTCAACATAGCCATCAAGCATCTCCTCCCTTCCGACCAAAGTCACCGGATAATCCATGCCAACAGGCAAATCCGGCAATCCACCCAGTCGGCTATTACCTAACTGGCCATAGTCTTCGATTGCACAGGGATAGAGATCGACACTATTGCGAATAAATGCCGAAAGCGTATGGGCAAGATGCGGGTCTTTAAACTGCGCCAACTTTTGCTCTAGCAACTGCTGACGAATGGGGGAATTTTCTGCTAACAACATATCCATATTTACCTCACGACTCCAATGTTTGCTTTTATCATTTCTATCAACTATTTGCCATCTTCAAATAAGGTAAATTGCCAAACCTATCACACGATTAGCAAAGCCGGAGTCAACGGCTTGCTAATGAGAAGGGCAACGGCCTAGGCGATAGGAAACCCCTCCCATTAATTACTGCTACACTCAAATTCAGCGAAAAAGATCAACAAAAGGATTTGTTTATGGCGATTGCCTGTGTCAATACCCGAGCCAGTTGTGGGGTCGAAGCTCCTCAAGTCACAGTTGAAGTGCATCTCAGCAACGGCTTACCAGCATTTAATCTTGTAGGCTTACCCGAAGCTTCGGTAAAAGAAGCCCGTGAGCGAGTACGCAGTGCCTTGATCAATGCGGGATTCGAGTTTCCAATGCGGCGGATAACAGTCAATCTCGCGCCAGCTGATTTACCTAAACAAGGTGGCCGCTACGACTTACCCATCGCCGTGGGCATATTGGCGGCTTCGGAACAGATTCCCATTAACAGTTTAAAAAATATCGAGTTTGTCGGCGAGCTGGCACTGTCAGGGCACATACGTTACTGCCAAGGGTTATTGCCCGCGATTATCGCGGCGAAGCGCCAAGACCATACCTTGGTCTTACCGCTAGATAACCGCCACGATGCAGAGCTAGTCGGCTATCCCAATGTGTTATTTGGTTCGCATCTGCAAAGTCTAGCCGCGTATTTACAAGGGCAAAACCAACTGCCCACACTGGCGCCACAGTTAGAATGGGTAAGCCAAGAGACACCCGAGTCCCATAGTTGCCTGAGCGATGTGATTGGCCAATATCAGGCCAAGCAAGCACTCGAAATTGCCGCTGCGGGTAACCACAACCTCTTGATGCTAGGCCCGCCGGGTACTGGCAAGACCATGCTTGCCAGCCGCATGATGGCGCTATTGCCCGCGCTCAATTATGAGGAAGCGTTAGAAGTGGCGGCAATTCATTCCGTTGCTGGACTCGACATTAAACCGCAGCATTTTTTACAGCGACCATTTAGGGCGCCGCACCACACGAGTTCTTCGATTTCCCTCGTTGGCGGTGGCAGTATCCCAAAACCTGGGGAGATCTCCCTCGCCCATCGCGGTGTATTATTCTTGGATGAAGTGGCTGAATTTCCTCGTAAAGTCTTAGATTGCCTGCGTGAACCGATGGAAACCGGCGAAGTGGTGATTTCCCGCGCCGCCGCTAAGCTGACATTTTTGAGTCGATTCCAATTAATCGCAGCGATGAATCCTAGCCCTAGTGGCGACTTGGATAGCCATCATAGATCCAGCCCTGAACAAATCCAACGTTACCTTTCGCGGCTTTCAGGTCCGTTTCTCGATCGTTTCGACTTGACCATAGATGTGCCCAAACTTCCCGCGGGCACCTTGACTCAAGCCGCGCCGCAGACAGAAACCAGCCAAGATATCGCCAAACGAGTGAAGCTAGCACGTGAACTACAACTTGCCCGTGCTGGTGTGCTCAATAGCGAACTTACAGGGAAACAATTGAAACGCTTCAGCGGACTCAGTGATGCTGATTTAGTGTTTTTGGAGCAAAGCGTGGTGAAGCTTGGCCTATCTGTTCGCAGTTTTCATCGTATACAAAGAGTCGCCCGCACTATCGCCGATCTTGAACAAGCACCTAACACCGAACGCCGCCATCTTGCCCAAGCACTGGGTTATCGTGCTATGGATAGGTTGCTGGCACGACTATCCCAGCAATATTGAGTCAGCAGCTTTACAGTGAAGATGAACAAATGCACCGACCAGCAGTGCCTAAGATTGAGCCAAACGCCTACACCGAGTAACATAGGCCTCCAATTTTTGTCAGGGGGCTCGGATGGGAATGCTGTTTTCACAGATAAAAGGCTGTATTGCATTTTTAGGTTACGTTATAAATACCGTCTTTTGGACTATCCCAATCGTGTTAATCAGTTTTATAAAACTGATACCTATCAGTCCATTAAGGACTGCGACTAGTCATGTGCTCGACTTTTGTGCCAGTGCTTGGATCAGCGTCAATGGCGTGATTGAGCGTTGCTTGCATCCCGTTAAAATAGAACTGAGTGGTGACACCGACTTTTCCACTAAAGAGTGGTATATGGTGATTGCCAACCACCAGTCTTGGGTCGATATCCTGATCCTGCAGCGGATTTTTAACCGAAAAATCCCTTTCTTAAAGTTTTTCCTCAAGCAAGAGCTGATTTTTGTGCCTGTATTAGGCCTAGCTTGGTGGGCACTCGATTTTCCTTTTATGCGTCGTTATAGCACAGCACAGTTGCGTAAGAACCCTAAGTTAAAGGGCAAAGACATTGAAATTACACGTAAAGCCTGTGCTAAGTTTAAGGCTAAGCCTGTGAGTGTGATGAACTTTGTCGAAGGCACGCGCTTCAGCAAGGCTAAGCATCAAAAACAAAACTCACAGTTCCAACATTTGCTAAAACCTAAAGCGGGCGGTATGGCCTTCGCGCTATCAGCCATGGGTGAACAGATCCACAAGCTAGTCGATGTCTCCATTTACTACCCAGACGCAGTGCCGAGCTATTGGGACTACCTGACAGGCAAGTTGCCAAGCGTTAAAGTACACATCAAGGTCTCCGATATTGATCCTGCGATGCGCGGCGATTATATGAATGACCGCGATTTTAAAATTGGCTTCCAAGAACAACTGAATCAACTCTGGCTCACTAAGGATCAAGTGTTAAGCCAACTCGCTAGCCAAGCGAATAAAGAATAAAGGTAACGCCACTATGTTGAATTTCCTGCCTGGTTCAGTGTTGTTTATGCTGAGCTTAAGCTTGCTGATCATTAATACCGCCATTTGGGGCTCGCTTATCAGCATTGGCGGATTAGTGAAACTTGTGATGCCAGCGCAAGGTGCGCGCAATGCGGTGACTGCGGTCATGAACCGTTTTATGTGGGCTTGGGCCTGCTGCAACGGTGGCATCTTGTATTTGATCGCTAAAATTGAGTGGGATGTCAAAGGGCTCGAAGGACTCGATAAAAACAGCTGGTATTTACTGATCAGCAACCACCTCAGTGGATTCGATATCGCCGCGCAAACTTACGTGTTACGTAACCACATTCCCATGCTGAAGTTCTTCCTCAAAAAAGAACTCATCTATGTGCCCATCATGGGCCTAGGATGTTGGGCGCTGGATATGCCATTTATGAATAGAACCAGCCCCGCAAAACTCAAAAAGAATCCAAAGCTTAAGGGCAAAGATTTAGCGACCACACGCCGCGCCTGTGCCAAGTTTAGCAATATGCCCACGTCAATCATTAACTATGTTGAAGGCAGCCGTTTTACCCAAGATAAACATCAGCGCCAAAACTCGCCTTATCAACATTTGTTACGTCCTAAAGCGGGTGGTATCGCCTTTACCTTATCAGCCATGGGCGAACAATTTACTAACCTGCTGGATATGACAATCGTCTACCCAGATGCGCCTGAAGATATTCTGTTTGGGGTGATGAATGGTAAGGTCAGTAAGATTATTGTGCGAATTAACGCCCTGCCCGTGCCTCAGGTCGATGCGGCACGTTATTTCTCTGAGTCTGAGTACCGCGTCGAATTCCAACGCTGGTTAAACCAAGTGTGGGCGGAAAAAGATCAACAAATTAATGCTTTACTCCAAACGCACCAAAGTGTGAATAATAAGGCCACCAGCCCAAATCACACTCAAGCAAGCTAGCTCGTCTCTAGCTTTGCTCTAGTTTAGCAACGCATGCCGCTGCAGCGGATAACTCCAATTCATTGAATACGGTTATTCCTGCGGCACTGAGTTTTTCAGCTGTTAATCCTCGTCCCGCAATTAACTGTTTTACAAATTGACCATCGTAAATCTGCCTATTACCACAGGATGGACTGCGGGCTTTTAAAATCGCCACTTTAATCCCGTGTTGCTGCGCCAGCTTAAGCGCGAGATCGGCTCCCAGACTAAAAGCGTGGGTCACATCCTCACCTTGGGCAGTTAAGATGCGCTGTCCAATCCGTTCCGCTGGCGGTCTAGGTGTTGGCAAACCGCCTGCACATTCGGGACAAATCGCCACAATCCGCCCTTGTTCGAGCCACGTTTGCACCAGCTCGCTCTCCATCAAGTTATGGCCACCGTCGTAGCGCACCGCTTGTCCGAGTAAACAACTGCTCACTAACACTTTTTCCACTGTCATCCCCAAATGTCTCATTCCGCCAATAGCATAACGCGAAGGATAAACATGCCAAATGCATTTGGACGATTGCCCCCAAAACCATCAACATCCGCAACGAGGTTGGAAGGTTAAAACCATGCCATTGTTGACAATTTAATATTTAAACATTCATAACATAAAATATTAATAACGATATAATTAAAATAAAATGATAAAAATCAATTGCAAAAATAGAAATTCATTGAAATATAGACTTACGTCTAAGTAAACACATTGTTGACAATCCACCAAGGGAGGGCTATTTTTTACCCATTGTCGACAATCCTATTAATAGTGATGCGCTCTATGTTGAAGCAAGACACGACGTTCATTTCTGATGACACTCAAGTTCCCCACCTGCACAAGGTAAAATCGACCTCGGCAGATAAGACGTCGACCACATTAGCCGATCAAATTTTGGTGCAGATCCAAACCAGCATCATCAAGGGCGAACTGCCTGCAGGCAGCAAGATTAACGAGCAAGCACTGGCCGAAAAATACGGCATCAGCCGCGGCCCGACCCGCGAAGCACTGCAAACCTTAGAAAGACAACGTTTAGTGGTGCGTGCGCCCCATGTTGGTGCCCGCGTCGCCCAGCTAACAGTGAGTGAACTTAACGATTTATATCAACTACGTAGCGTGCTTGAAGGCATGGCCTGCGAACTCGCCGCCAGCCGTATTACCCCAGAACAATTAGCCAAATTAGAAGATCTGCTCGCAACGCAAGAAGCGGCGCTCGCCAAGGGCGATACTTACTTCCAAGAGGAAGGCGATGTCGACTTCCACTACCAAATTATTCAAGCCAGCGGTAACAAGCATCTGCAGGAAACCTTAGTCGGCGGCCTGTATCACCTGCTACGTATGTACCGCTACCAGTGCACCAATAAAAATCGCCCAGTGAAAGCGATTGCCGAACACAGACGCATAGTCGAAGCCATTGCCCAGCGCGATGGTGAGTTGGCCAGTTTGCTGATGCGCCGCCATATCGAACAGGGGCGTAAAAATACCGAATTACGCTTAATTGAATTGCAAGCCAATGCAGCCGCAAAAGAAACCTTAGCCAACATTAGCTAAGTTCTTACGGCTCAATATGCCCACTTCCCATAAAATGGAAAAGGATAAAACCATGACCCAAAGCGCAGGATTACGTTTTCGCCAAGCTCTTGCTAAGGCCAAACCGTTACAAATCGTTGGCACCACCAATGCCTATTTTGCCTTAATGGCAGAGCAAACTGGCTTCCAAGCCTTGTATCTTTCGGGCGCTGGCGTTGCCAATGCTTCCTACGGTTTGCCTGACTTGGGCATGACCTCAATGAATGACGTGCTGATTGATGCAGGCCGCATCACCTCTGCCACGCAGGTGCCTTTATTGGTCGATATCGATACTGGCTGGGGCGGCGCATTCAACATTGCTCGTACCATCAAAGAATTCGAAAAAATCGGTGTCGCCGCAGTGCACATGGAAGACCAAGTGTCGCAAAAACGTTGCGGTCACAGACCCAACAAAGCAGTCGTGAGTATTGAAGAAATGGTCGATCGCATTAAAGCGGCCGTCGATGCCCGTACCGATCCTAACTTTGTGATCATGGTGCGTACCGATGCGGTCGCCGTGGAAGGTTTAGAAGCGGGTATTGAACGTGCGCAAGCGTATATTGCCGCCGGCGCCGACATGATCTTCGCCGAAGCCTTAACTGAGCTAGACCAATATCGCCACTTCAAGGCTCAAGTTAAAGCACCAATTTTGGCGAACATGACTGAATTTGGTCAAACCCAATTGTTCAATAAAGAAGAACTCGCCGAGGCGGGCGCCGACATGGTGCTCTACCCACTCGGTACTTTCCGTGCAGCCAACCAAGCCGCACTGAACGTCATGCAAGCGCTGATGAATGATGGTCATCAACGCAACGTGCTAGACACTATGCAGACCCGTAAAGACTTGTATAAATACTTGGGCTACCACGCCTTTGAAGACAAGTTAGATCAACTGTTCAGCCAAGATAAATAGCTAAACAAGCGAGAAAGAAAAATACACAAGACCATGGATTGTCAGTAGAAGCGCAAGCTCATGTTGTTACTGAAACCCAGACGCTTTGCCCCCAAGCAGCAAGGCGTCACCGAAAAGCTGCAACCCTACAGGGTTTGGCGTTAATGCAGATTTAACGTTAAACACGTTACATAAAAAGTGCAGCCTTAACCAATAAATGTCGGCGAATGAACACTCAAAAATAAGTGCATTCATCCGCCAGCAATAACCAAACAGAGTTAACGGAAGGGAAGGATTATGTCAGAAGCTAAAAAACTAAGCGGTGCAGGATTACGTGGCCAGAGCGCAGGCGAAACCGCATTAAGCACAGTGGGCGTGTCAGGCTCGGGCCTAACGTACCGCGGTTATGATGTGAAAGATCTCGGTGAAAATGCCACCTTCGAAGAAGTCGCCTACCTTATTCTTTACGGCGAGCTGCCCACTCAAGCCCAACTTGATGCCTACAAAACCAAACTCAAAGGCCTTCGCGGTCTGCCGCAAGCCTTAAAAGAAGTATTGGAGCGCATTCCAGCCGACACTCATCCTATGGATGTAATGCGTACTGGCTGCTCTATGCTAGGCAACTTAGAAGCCGAGCACAGCTTTGCCGAACAGAGTGAAATTACCGACCGTTTACTCGCCGCGTTCCCATCGATCATCTGTTACTGGTATCGCTTTAGCCACGATGGCGTGCGTATTGATACTGAAACCGATGACGATCAAATTGGCGCACACTTCCTCCACTTATTACATGGCAAAGCGCCGTCGGCACTGCATGCTAAAGTGATGGACGTATCGTTAATTCTTTATGCAGAACATGAATTTAACGCATCAACCTTTACCGCTCGCGTATGTGCTTCCACGCTGTCAGATATGCATTCATGCGTCACTGGCGCCATTGGTTCACTGCGCGGCCCGCTGCATGGCGGCGCGAACGAAGCGGCGATGGAACTCATTAAAGATATGAAAGATGAAGCCGATGCGCGCGACATCTTAATGGGCAAACTCGAGCGTAAAGATAAGATCATGGGCTTCGGCCACGCAATTTACCGCGACAGCGATCCACGTAACGCCATCATCAAAGAATGGTCAGAAAAACTGGCGGCGGCCAACGGTGACGACCGCCTATACCGAGTATCAGTTGCCTGCGAAGCCCTGATGTGGGAACAGAAAAAACTCTTCTGTAATGCTGACTTCTTCCACGCCAGCGCGTACCACTACATGGATATTCCGACTAAGTTGTTTACGCCAATCTTCGTGTGTTCACGCGTCACTGGCTGGGCGGCGCACGTGATGGAGCAACGCTCTAACAACCGCATCATCCGTCCGAGTGCCGATTATGTGGGCGTGGCGCCGCGCAAAGTGGTACCAATTGCCAACCGTTAAGCAAAATTGACCACACTTGGCGCGAGATTTCACTCAATGTAAGTCTCGCGCCAACTTCATTTTCCGAAATGGATGATGTTATGAGCACTGCTATGAATACCCAATATCGCAAGCCCTTACCCGGCACTCAACTCGATTACTTCGATACCCGCGAAGCCGTAGAAGCCATTCAAGCTGGCTCGTATGCCAAGCTGCCTTACACCTCGCGCGTTTTAGCTGAAAACTTAGTCCGTCGCTGCGATCCGGCCGTTTTGACCGACTCGCTAAAACAGATTATCGAATCTAAGCAAGAACTGGATTTCCCTTGGTTTCCTGCCCGCGTGGTGTGCCATGATATTTTGGGGCAAACCGCTTTAGTTGACCTTGCAGGTCTGCGTGACGCTATTGCCGCTAAGGGTGGCGATCCGGCCAAAGTGAACCCTGTTGTACCAACACAATTAATTGTGGATCACTCACTCGCTGTCGAATTTGGTGGTTTTGATAAAGACGCCTTTGCCAAAAACCGCGCCATCGAAGACAGACGCAACGAAGACAGATTCCACTTTATTGATTGGACGCAAAAAGCCTTTAAAAACATTGATGTCATCCCTCAGGGTAACGGCATCATGCACCAAATTAACTTAGAACGTATGTCGCCTGTGGTGCATTCACGCAATGGAGTGGCCTTCCCCGATACCTTAGTCGGTACCGATAGCCACACGCCGCACGTTGATGCGCTCGGCGTTATCGCCATAGGTGTCGGCGGCTTAGAAGCCGAAAGCGTCATGCTAGGGCGCGCATCCTATATGCGTCTACCGGACATTATCGGTGTCGAGCTCACGGGCAGACCACAGCCAGGCATTACGGCTACCGATATCGTATTAGCCTTGACCGAGTTTCTACGCGCACAAAAAGTCGTCTCCTCTTATTTAGAGTTCTTCGGTAAGGGCGCAGCGGCGCTGACATTAGGCGATCGCGCCACGATTTCGAACATGACGCCTGAGTTTGGCGCTACTGCGGCCATGTTCTACATCGACCAGCAAACCTTAGATTATTTGACCTTAACTGGCCGCGAAGCCGAGCAAGTTAAACTGGTTGAAACCTATGCCAAAACCGCAGGTTTGTGGGCCGACAGCTTGACCGAAGTACACTATCCACGCGTACTGCATTTTGATTTATCTTCGGTGGTGCGCACCATTGCAGGGCCATCAAACCCACATGCACGGGTGCCAACATCAGAATTGGCTGAGCGCGGAATTAGCGGCGTAGTCGAAAACGAGCCAGGCTTAATGCCCGATGGTGCTGTGATTATTGCGGCGATTACCAGCTGTACTAATACTAGTAACCCACGCAACGTGATTGCTGCAGGTCTCATTGCCCGCAACGCCAACGCTAAAGGCTTAAGCCGCAAACCTTGGGTCAAAACCTCACTGGCACCCGGCTCAAAAGCGGTGCAGTTGTATTTGGAAGAAGCCAAGCTATTACCTGAACTTGAACAACTCGGCTTTGGGATTGTTGGTTTTGCCTGCACGACGTGTAACGGTATGAGCGGCGCGCTAGATCCTGTGATTCAAAAAGAAGTGATCGACCGCGACTTGTACGCTACCGCAGTGTTATCGGGTAACCGAAACTTTGATGGCCGTATTCATCCCTATGCAAAACAAGCTTTCTTAGCATCGCCGCCATTGGTCGTCGCCTACGCGATTGCAGGCACCATACGTTTCGATATCGAAAAGGATGTGTTGGGATTAGATAAAGACGGCAACCCTGTCAAACTTATCGACATTTGGCCATCGGATGAAGAAATCGATGCCGTCATTGCGACCAGTGTTAAACCTGAGCAGTTCCGCAAAGTGTACGAGCCCATGTTCGATTTAGCCGTCGATTACGGCGAAAAAATCAGCCCGCTGTACGATTGGCGTCCGCAATCTACTTATATTCGTCGCCCACCTTACTGGGAAGGCGCATTGGCGGGTGAACGCGCACTCAAGGGTATGCGACCACTGGCGGTACTGGGTGACAACATCACCACCGACCATTTATCGCCCTCTAACGCCATTATGATGGACAGCGCCGCGGGCGAATATCTGCACAAAATGGGCTTGCCGGAGGAAGACTTTAACTCCTACGCCACCCACAGGGGCGATCACTTAACCGCCCAACGTGCGACCTTTGCCAACCCTAAACTTAAAAACGAGATGGCAATCGTTGACGGTAAAGTGCAACAAGGTTCACTGACGCGTATCGAGCCAGAAGGTCAAGTGACCCGTATGTGGGAAGCGATTGAAACCTATATGGAACGTAAGCAGCCGCTGATCATCATAGCGGGCGCAGATTACGGCCAAGGTTCGTCCCGCGACTGGGCTGCCAAAGGCGTGCGTTTAGCGGGCGTTGAGGCCATTGTTGCCGAAGGTTTCGAGCGCATTCATCGCACTAACTTAGTCGGTATGGGCGTGTTGCCGCTGGAATTTAAAGCTGGTGACAACCGCGCCACCTACGGTATAGACGGCACAGAAGTGTTCGATGTCCTAGGCACGCCAGCGCCAAGAGCGGACTTAACTGTCGTTATCACCCGTAAAAACGGTGAGCGCATCGAAGTACCGGTGACGTGTCGTCTCGATACCGCCGAAGAAGTGTCTATCTACGAGGCGGGCGGCGTATTGCAACGCTTCGCACAGGACTTTCTTGAATCAAATCAGGCTTGAGTCGACATTTGAATCGACGCTCGAGTCTGGTTAGATACGACGCTTAAATATCAGCTAGCGAAACCGAGCGCCAGCGACTTCACCATTAAGTTACTGGCGCTCATTTGGACTCCATTGGGAGTCCTTTTGGAGTTAATAAATGAATGCTTCAACAATCCACGCGCCACAAATCAAAGTCGCCGCGACTTATATGCGCGGCGGCACCAGCAAGGGCGTGTTTTTCCGTCTGCAGGATTTACCTAAGGCCGCACAAGTTGCAGGTGCCGCCCGTGATGCCTTGTTACTGCGAGTGATAGGCAGCCCAGACGCTTACGGTAAACAAATCGATGGCATGGGCGGAGCAACCTCGAGCACCAGCAAAACCGTGATTCTCTCCCCTAGCACCCAAACCGATCACGATGTCGATTACCTCTTCGGCCAAGTGGCCATCGATAAACCCTTTGTCGATTGGAGCGGTAACTGTGGCAACTTAACTGCCGCCGTCGGTGCCTTTGCCATCAGTAATGGCCTAATTGATACGGCCCGCATTCCACACAATGGCATCTGCACAGTCCGAATATGGCAAGCCAACATAGGCAAAACGATTATCGCCCATGTGCCAATCACCCATGGTGAAGTGCAAGAAACCGGTGATTTTGAGCTCGATGGTGTAACCTTTCCTGCCGCCGAAGTGCAAATCGAATTTATGAACCCAGCTGCGGACGAAGATGGCGGCGGTGGCAGCATGTTCCCTACGGGTAATGTTGTCGATGTGCTAGAAGTACCGGACATTGGCAGCTTTAACGCCACCATGATCAACGCGGGCATTCCCACCATTTTTATCAACGCAGAAGACTTAGGCTACACGGGCACAGAGCTACAAGATGATATTAATAGTGACAATGCCGCCCTGGCCAAATTTGAAACCATTCGCGCCTATGGCGCCGTGCGTATGGGCTTGATTTCACATATTGATGAAGCTGTTGCACGCCAACATACGCCTAAGATCGCCTTTGTCGCTAAGCCTAAAGCCTATGTGTCATCGAGCGGTAAAACCGTCAATGCTGATGAAATTGACCTACTGGTACGCGCCTTGTCTATGGGCAAACTGCACCACGCGATGATGGGCACGGCTGCCGTTGCGATTGGTACGGCGGCGGCAATTCCCGGCACTTTAGTCAACTTAGCCGCAAGCGGTGGAGACACTCAAAAAACGATAGATGCTGTACGTTTCGGTCATCCCTCTGGCACCTTGCGCGTTGGCGCCGAGGCAAACTTAGTGAATGGTGAATGGACAGTCGTCAAAGCCATTATGAGCCGCAGCGCCCGCGTACTGATGGAAGGTTTTGTGCGGGTGCCCGCTGCGTAATTTTATCTAAGTAAACTGTTCAACCAAAGACCTTGCTTCTCCCCCTTCCGGCAAGGTCTTTTTTCTATTCTCGCCCATCATTTTAATCTGCTTCGCCCGTATTTGTCTTAGCATGATATGTTGACATACCTGAAACAATGCTAAGATCCTTTAGCAAAAACGCCAGAATACAAACTCGTCATAAAAAGAATATTGGCAGTAAAACGGTACAGTTAATATATTGCATGATCTATTACAGAATCGCGCCCATCGATTTTGGTTATTTTTAAACCAAGTCAGCAATTTAAGTCGCATTTTTACAGCAAAATGGCATGTAAGGTCTAGGCTAAGAACTAAACTAAATAGAAACCTAATCAGGATGGGTCCGTTTTTGGTAGGGGAAAATTTGAGTCAACTAATCCACAAGCTAATGCTAAGTACGCTTTTTATCCTAAGTTTGTGGGGGATCTCGTGCAATGGATTAGCTCAACCATTGAGCGCGGCTTCCACACAGCTCAAATTTGAACATATTCGCAGTGAAGACGGCCTTACCCAAAATACGATTACTAGCCTGTTTATGGACAATGCAGGTATGTTATGGATTGGCACTCAAGATGGTTTGCATGCTTATAACGGTCACAGCTTCAATATTTTCCCCCATTCACCCAATGATCCGAGGAGTATTTCTGAGAGCTATGTCTCTGACATTATTCAAGACTCAGAAGGTAATATCTGGGTTTCGACTTTCAGCCAAGGGGTAAATCGACTCGATTTGAGCACAGGGACCTTTGAACACTTTGGCCAAGAACAAGGGCTTACCGATCCACGCACAACCAAACTCAGCGTTGTAGGCAATACACTCTGGATTGGTACTAAAGCAGGACTATTTTCCCTATCGACCAAAACCAAACGCATTACCCAAGTGAACTTAGGTAATAGTGTTCAACCCCACATCACCAGCTTAGCCAATGTTGAAGACACTTATCTGCTGGCAGGAACACAAGATAGCGGCACCTTTGCTGTCAGTGCCAATACTATCACTCGCTTAAATGTCCCGCAGAATCTCACTGCACATCAAATTAGGGCACATTCCGCTAATGCGATCACTTTAGCTCTGGGAGAGCAATTATGGCATTACAACTTGGCCTCACAACAGGGCGAAATCCTCTGGCAGACAGACGATAATGTGCCTTACATTAAAGATTTTATCCAAACTGAGCAGGGTGACTTTTGGGTTGTTGGGCCAGAAGCCGGTCTTATTCAACTCGAGAGAAACGATAAGGCATTTACTGCGGCCTACCACAGGTATGATCCTAAGCGTACCAACAGTATTAGTGAAAATAACATACTGAGCTTACTGCAAGATCCCTTTGGCAATTTATGGTTAGGTGCCAGTTATTCTGGTCTAGATAAAATTAATACCCGTCGTCAGTATTTTCAGCATATTTACGAATCCACACCTAACCTGTCGCAACAAAGTAACAACATTCGCACCTTGTTCCGCAGCCAAGATAATGCGCTATGGATAGGCACCGAAGGTGCTGGGCTTAAACGCATGTTAGCCAATGGAAAATATGAACACTACACGGAGCTCTTTGCTAACGCCTTAGGGATGCATCAACGCAACTTGAATCTTATCCTGCGAGATATAGACCAAGACAAAAATGGCGTGCTTTGGTTTGCCACTAACTATGGGCTAGGTCGACTGGCGCTAGATGGCCACTTCCAGTTACTCAAGGTGACAGAACGCACTGATCAAGGCTCAGAAACCAATTATATCCGTAGTTTAGATATTGATGAGCAAGGTCGCCTCTGGGTGGCAACAACCAATGCCCTCTACCGTAAGGCGATAGATACCGATGAATTTACTTTTATCTCATTGGCACATATTGATAATTTCTATCCGGCACAAAACCAGTTTTTAATCCTCAGAACACACAAAGATACGCTATGGATAGGTACACTCGATGGCCTGCTTAAACTGGATATGAAAACAGGCACAGGTAAATCCTACTTCCATCAATCCTCAGACAAAAACAGTCTGATCAACAACCGCGTCCGCGATATTTTAGTCACAAAATCGGGCGAGGTATGGTTTGCCACCCATGGTGGGATCAGCAAGTTACCGTCCCAAGAGACTGATACCGGTTTTAGCCACTATACCCGCAATCAGGGATTACCAAGTGATACCATCTATGCCTTACTCGAGGATCAAGAACACAACATTTGGTTTAGTAGTAATGCGGGGATAGGAAAGCTCAATCCTAAAACCAATCGTGTCATCATATTTAACGAACAAGAAGGGCTACAAGCACTGGAGTTTAACGGTGGCGTAAAACTTGAAGACAGCGATGGCGATCTCTGGTTTGGTGGCATTAATGGCATAAATCGTTTCAATCCAAAGTCAATTCCAGATCAACGACCCGATGTTAAAGTCGCACTCACTGGCTATAGTATTGCGGGTAAAGGGCACACTATTCTCGATTTGAGCCATCCACCTAGCATAGTAATGGACTATAGCGATCAGCTGATCAGTTTTGAGGTGACCTCATTGGATTTCAGCTATACGGGTAAAAACCGCTTCAGCTATTTTCTTGAGGGATTTGATAACGAGTGGCATGAGCTCCCCACAGGTAATGAAATCACCTTCACCAATATTAATCCTGGTCACTACCAACTGCATGTTCGCCATGGGCTACAATACAACACTCAAGGTGACTACGCCCTGTCTGTCGATCTTCATGTACAAGCGCCCTTCTATCGAACTCAGTTCGCCTACGCCCTCTATAGCTTGCTCTCTCTATGGCTGTTGGCTTGGATCATTATCTGGCGTAAAAGGAAACGTCAGCAACAGCGCGAATTTGAAACCAGTATCCGCGCCTCAGAGGAGCGACTCAAACTTGCACTTTGGGCCTCTGGCGATGGCATGTGGGACTGGAACATACCAGAAAATCGAGTCTATCGTACCAATATGGATTCTTCAGTCCCCCATTGGAATAGCAGCAATATAGCCCATGAGAGCATGCACTCAGAGGATAGAGAAAGATTCAAATTTGAGCTTAACGAACACCTTCAAGGTCGTTCGCCTTTCTTCGAAGCAGAGTACCGAGTCGAACGTTCCCCCGGTAATTGGGTATGGATTTTAGACCGCGGTAAAGTGGTGGAAAAAGATAGCCTAGATAATCCGATCCGCATGACAGGGACCAACCGTAACATTACCTCGCGCAAACTGATTGAAAACGAGTTGGTACTGTCATCACAAGTGCTCAACAGTATGAACGAAGCCGTTGTAGTGGGAGGATTAAACTATCGAATTCGTTCGGTCAACCCAGCATTTTGTGCCATTACAGGGTACACAGAACGCCAAATAACCGACAGGCATTTCATTCACTTAGCCTTTAGTCGCCAACAGCGGGAGTTGTTCAATACAATTGAACAACAGCTACTGCGTCACAAACATTGGGTCGGAGAACTGTGGATCCGCAATAAACAACGTCAGGCCATTTTAGTCTGGCTTGAAATCAACCAAGTGATCGATATTAAAGGCGAAACCAGTCACTTCGTTGCAGTATTTACTGACATCACAGAGCGGAAAAAAGCCGAAGAAGATCTGCGTTTCCTCGCCAGCTTCGACACATTAACTGGCTTACCGAACCGAACCTTATTTCAAGACAGGCTCAATCACGCGATTACTCAAGCGCACAGAGCGAATAATATCGTTGCCTTACTGTTCTTAGACCTCGACCGCTTTAAACATATCAACGACTCTATGGGTCATCATGTCGGGGATTTGTTACTGAAAGCCGTGGCAAGACGACTGCAAAATGCAGTGCGTGATGGCGATACTGTCGCACGCTTAGGTGGCGATGAATTTACTATTATTTTAGAAGGTGTTGCGAAAACAAAAGCCGCAACCCTGATCTCAGAAAAAGTACTCAGAGCATTCCAAACGCCCTTCCTATTGGACGATAAAACGCTGACCATCTCGACCTCAATTGGTATCAGCTTATACCCTAACGATGCGGACAACGCCGACTCACTGATTAAATTTGCCGATACCGCCATGTACCACGCAAAATCATCAGGTCGAAATAACTTTCAGTTTTATACCTCTAAGTTGAATGAAATCGCCACCCGTCATGTACAACTCGAAAGTGGTTTAAAGGAAGCTATCCAACGCAAAGAACTAAGCTTGGTTTATCAACCTAAATTCTGTTTACGAGATGGTTCACTCACAGGACTGGAAGCACTTTTGCGTTGGTATCACACTGAACTTGGTCCTATTTCACCTGTGGAATTTATTCCACTGGCGGAAGAAACCGGCATCATCACCCAAATTGGCCATTGGGTGATCAATCATGCTTGCCAGCAATTAGCCGAATGGAATAGCTTAGGATTTAACGGGATCACTATTGCCGTCAACCTATCGGCTCGCCAACTGAAGGCGGACATTATCTCCACCATCGAAGTTGCTTTAGCCGTATCAGGTCTCCCGGCTCAATCCCTTGAGCTTGAGCTTACTGAATCAATGATCATGGGCAATCCGCAGGAGTCGGTCAGCATCCTATCTAAACTCAAAGCCCTAGGATTGACCATAGCCGTGGATGATTTTGGTACGGGTTATTCGAGCCTAAGCTATCTCAAACGCTTCCCGATAGACACACTCAAAATCGATCGAGAATTTGTCAGAGACATCACCAACGATCCCGACGATGCCGCCATCACCAGCGCCATTATCGCCCTCGCTCACAGCTTAGAACTGAATGTCGTCGCCGAAGGCGTAGAGACCCAAGAACAGCTCAACTTCTTGGCGATGCAGGGTTGCGATCAAGTACAAGGTTTTTTACTGAGTAAACCCTTAAATGCCGAAGATTGTTTAACCTTACTCAAAAATCAATCTAAACCACAGCCACTTTGATTTAAGGCAATATCAACAAAAATAGCCAATAAAAAAGGCTCCTAGGAGCCTTTAAACATCACCACAAATTCCTTACTTTGCTAAACGTTCAACACGCTTAACCCAGCCTTCAGGACCTTTAATATGGCCCTTTTGGATTTCGGTATACAGTTTATAGATGCGCTGAACATGCTCGCCCACTTCACCATTACCGACAGTGACAACATGGCCATCTTCAAAAATGTAGGAGCCCACAGCAGAAACCACGGCCGCCGTCCCAAAACCACCCGCCTCGATAATTTCACCAGATTCAATATCAGCGATAAATTTATCAAGCATGACAGTCTCTTGGCGCACTTCACAACCGAGCATCTCTCCCAATTCCATAATGGATTGCGAGGTGATCGACTTCAAAATAGTATCTGTGAAGGTTGGAATAATCACAGTGCCATCTTTCAGAATGTGGAAATGATTCATCGCGCCCGCTTCTTCAATCTGTTGATTGGTTGAATCGAGATATAACACTTGCGATGCACCAAAGGCTGCCGCCGCTTTACCCGCACGCAACGAAGCCGCATAGTTACCCGCGGCTTTTGAGGCGCCAGTGCCACCCGATACTGCACGATGGAAAGTTTTGCTGATCAGTAAGCGTATACCTTTGTTCACGCCAGCCGCGTAATAAGCGCCACTTGGGCTTAACACGACACAGAAGGTATAACGCGAACTTGGGCTCACAGAGAGGCGGTCTTCGGTCGCAAAAATAAAAGGACGAATATACAGACACGCGCCTTCTTGCATCGGGAACCAGAGGCGATCGACATCGATCAACGCATTGATCGCATCCATCTGCATTTGTTCATCGATATTGGGAATACAGACGATATCGGCGGAGCGATTCATCCGCTCGGCATTCTTATTAATACGGAAAGTATAAATCTCACCGTCTTCATGCATAAAGGCTTTAGCGCCTTCGAAGATCGACTGGCCATAATGCAACGCCATTGCACCCGGTGCCATTTCAAATGGTCCATAAGGAACGATGCGCGGATCGCACCATTGTCCATCATGATAATCCATCAAAAACATATGATCGGTTCTGAGGCTACCAAAGCCCACATTCCCCTCGGGCTTGAATTGCTCAGTACGGCGCTCGGACGCAGGTTTTAAATTGTAAGTTATTTCCATCGCATACCACCTTGATTACTGAACAAGCAGACTAGGGAGCGACAGGAATAAAGTCAAGAGGGGCGCGCATATCTATACCCAAACAACCTGAAGATGCAGAATTCAGCGGCTGATTTTAATGATTAAGCAACACACTTTAGGTAAGGCCATTTATTGCTCCTGCATAAATGGCATTCACGCCATCCATGGCGATTACGGTTATTTGCGGACCTAGCGGGCTAAGTTAAAAATAACCAACACGGCCTCAGAGACAGGATAAAACAATCCACAATAATGCCAATGGCAAGTATTTTTGCCACAATAGGGTCGAACTTCCAATGAGATGATCCTATGTCAGATTATAAAATGATCCCCTGCGCCCACTACGACTATCTCGAACTCGCCTGTCTGCGTGGTTATCAACTCAAAATTGAGCTTATTGATGGCACCCAGTGCCAAGGTAAAGCTATCACCACGCAGACAAGAGCCGACAAAACTGAGTGGCTTATCATCCAACTGCAACAAACTAAACAGTCCCTTAGACTCGACCATATCGCCGCCATCACACCCCTCGAGCCTAATGCTGAATTTAGCCGAGTACTCATTGCGGCCAAGCAACCCTAGCAAAGGATATAACATGGCAACTATGATTTTATCGGTTGAAATCGGTCACTGGATCGGTGGGCATAACGGCCAATACCCCCATCTCATTGAATTTGATATGGCACATCTGGATAGACCCTTTCAGGTCAGCGAAGGTTGGGGGCATGGTTTAGGAGGCTCCGCTTACTCACTCGCACAATTTGTCGAAACGCCTTATTTCCTCAAACTCAAAACCGAGGCTCCTTGGGCGTTTGCCATTATCGAACAAGGCTTAGCCCAACAAGATATTGAGACTATCGCCACCGCACTCTCAGAACAATATGGGGATCATCCGCCGCTTGTCCCTGCACATTTAATGGAATACTTATTAGGTTAAAGCTAAAGGGTTTTGTTAGAAGAGAGTGAACGTGCTGAACCATGCAGGTTTAGTTAGCGAGGTGTATTGCAGAAAAACTTCACCGAGTCATGACACTCGGTGACAGGATTCAAAATAGGGATCGAAACAAGTTTCTAAACTGGACGAAAAATAGCTTAGCGCTTAAACCGCAACCGCCGCAATCACAGAGACTTCAACCAAATATTCTGGCTCGGCAATAGCGGCTTGCACACAAGCACGGGCTGGCGCATGACCTTTAGGCACCCAAGCATCCCATACCGCATTCATCGCATCGTAATCACCCATATCTTTCAGATAAATAGTCGCTGACAGTAAATGCTCACGCGAACTTCCCGACTGCGCTAACAAGGTATCGACCTCCTCAAGCATAGTGACAGTTTGCTCGGTGATGCCTTGATACTTGTCCTTCGCCACTTGACCACACAGATACACAGTACCTTGGTGGATCACTATACTGCTCATGCGGGTACCTACATCTAAACGGGTAATACTCATATTGATAATCTCTTAAATCAGATGCACTTAAATAAATGGCTCAGCAAGAACCGAATCGGCCATTTTAGCGATAAACTGGCTTTATGTCTGCGCCACGAATCTGGGCAAAGGTGAATAAAAACGTGCCATCAAGGCAAATAATCCTAGGCTACAGCTCACCACGGCCAGCCACACTAACGGTGTCGCCACGGCTAAATTGACTAATTGAAATCCGACTAAGGCTGCACATGCCGCGATCAAAGCAAAGGGCAACTGAGTCACCACATGGTCATGGGGAGCGCAACCTGAGCTGGTCGCACTGAGCACGCTGGTATCTGAAATGGGCGAGCAGTGGTCGCCAAATACCGACCCCGCCATCACAGCGCTCAGTACAGGTAACAACAAATGAGGATCCAAGTTATGGGCAATCTCTGCGCCAATAGGGATCATAATTGCAAATGTTCCCCAGCTTGAACCCGTCGCAAAAGCCATTATCGCACAGAGTAAAAACATTCCCGCTACCAGCAGGTGCGGGGAAAGATAAGCCTTAGCCCAAGCTGCCAATAATTTAGCGACGCCAAGATCTTGGATCACAGCGCCAATCATCCAAGTGCAGAGTAAAATCGCAATGGCGAAGGCGATCATGCGAACTCCGTGGCTCAAATCCCCCACTAATGCCGTTA
The DNA here is from genome assembly GCF_025653795.1 of Shewanella sp. SM73. Lineage (NCBI taxonomy): Bacteria > Pseudomonadati > Pseudomonadota > Gammaproteobacteria > Alteromonadales > Shewanellaceae > Shewanella > Shewanella sp. SM73. Next base: position 59,836 of record NZ_JAKKRY010000015.1, on the reverse strand, counting down.
AACGTCGCCCAGACAAGCCTAACATGGCAAGAGTGACTAAGGTTGCCAACAAACAAGCATCGCGCATAGAAGCGCCAATATCAGCCTTAGCAAGCCAAAGTGACACATCCCAAGAAGAGACCTGCTGAGCCCCCGACCACAAAGTTAATCCCACTGAAGCAGACAGCAGAGTCAGCATAGGGATTGCGAGCAGCCAAGGATTTCCCTTAACCTCGACCGTATTGGAAGATTCCACAGCAGTAGCAGCAACAAAAGAGTGAAAACCTACGCCATACCAAGCGACGAGCACGGACAAGCCTAAGGTCACTATGGCGTAAAAGTTAAATAAGGCCACCTCAATAAAGGCTTCCAGCGGCGACACGGGTAAAAAGCTGATCCCCGCGATAAGCGCCATCACATAGGGGCCCCAACTGGAGAAAGGCAATAGCGCACATAAAGGCGAAGCATTGGAATCAACTAAATAGGCGAGCTGCTCATGGCGAATACCATAACGCTGGCTGAGCGGCTGACAAACATGACCGACAGCAAGACAACTGAAAATCCCATCGATAAACACTAACCAACCAAGAAATACGACCCCAAGACGCGCCTGACGCTCAGTACGAATACGGCTATACAGCCAATCGCCAAACTGACCCACGGCACCGCCACGTGCTAACAATTGCGTCATGCTACCGAGCAGTAACATGGCGAACAGCACATTGAGATGCCACGCTTGCCAAGCACCTTGGGCATAAAATTGTTTTACACCGATATCAAGCAAATACAACCCAGTTTGCAGAGGATCAAATTGGACGATTAATAGGGCACCAGAGACAATACCTACACCTAACGCCACCAGCGTGCGGCGTAAAAATAGGGCTAAGGTTAAGGTCAACAGTAGCGGGAGTATGGCGAGCAAACTAGGCGACATGGACCATTCCGATAAAAAATAAAACCAAGAATACTAACGAGTTAATAACAAATGCAAAAAAACTTAATTTAGAACCCAGTAATAGGGTGTTTTTTAACCAAACGGCAAGAATCGCTATTCCTTAAGTTCTAGGCACTGCTAGAATCACAGTCCCATCCAGAAACCATAGGACTCTCCAGATGAGCCTTGAATTACTGTCCAAACTGGAAACCAAAATCCAGGCTGCACTCGAAACTATCGAGCTTCTAAAAATGGAGCTTGAAGAAGAGAAGCAAAAAGCGTCTACGCTGAGTGAGCACAATCAACAATTGAATGCGCAAAACCAGCAACTACAAGAAGAACTCACTTCTTGGAACGAAAAAGTGACTGGCCTTGTTGGCTTGTTAAACAGCGAAATCTAAACTGCATTAGTTTGATGATGCTGCGCTTCGATCAGTTCGTTCAATTCTAAAATAGCCTGCTTCACTTTTGGCAGGCTTTTTCTTGGCAGTAAAAACCGTCCCTTCTCAAATTCCAATCGTCCTAAATCTTTAACCCAAATAACACCAGTGAGAAAAATACGCGCGTGCTTAACGATAAGCTTAGGTGCGTAGACAGGAAAAACTCTCATATGACCACCTACAAGCATTCTTGTTGTTATTGATTACAGTTGTTTGACAGAAGCTTTGCCACTTGAGTTTCATCGTTAGAGTGGTATTTTTCATCTTTTATCGCCAAAAATACTTAATCGTTTGATTTAGTTAAACTATGAATATGTCACCCTGTGAGTAAAAAAGAAGATCGCCATAATAATGTCACTTGCCAATTTTTTGACACTCTGCTAAATTATTAACGTTACTCAGGGTAAAAATGAGTCCTCTGGCTCAAGTCCGTACTTTCTTTTACAAGAAGTACGGTTTTTTTTGCCCATTTTTTGCCTCGTCTTTATTCAATAAGTTCAAACGACTAGCCTATAGAGGCCTAACTCAGTACGTTAAGATCCCTATCAAAGCTTTATTTGCCTTGTTGTTGCCAACCGCCCAATAAAAAAGAGCCCTTAGGCTCTTTTTAAATGCAATCGATACAGCATTATCATCCGCTCATATGACAGCAGTGCGGGTAATGCCTATCGAACTATTTTTTTGCTAGGTAGAAAGCAATTTCTAACAGCTCGTCGTAGGATTTGATTGCCCCTGTTTCAACACGGTACTTACCGTTAACAACCAGAGCAGGTACACCCGTCAGCTTAGCGTTTTCAGTATCACGCTTCATCTTTGCCATTTGCGCCTTTACCATGAAAGACTCTGCAGCCGCATCGAAGGTTTTACCATCGACACCGTTAGCAATAAACACAGCACGAACATCATCGCGATTAGTAAAATGCTGTTTCTTCTCATGAATAGCAGAGAATAACGCCGCATCCATTTTCTCATCGACGTTTAACTGATGTGCGACTGCAAATGCGCGTGACATTTCAACCCCCATCTCTTTGCCGATAAAATCAACGTGTGCTTGGTTAAACGCAACGCCTTCTGGCTTCTCTGTGAGAATTTTTGGCACTACGGTTTTAGAGAAAGTAAAACAATGCGGACAATAGAAAGAGAAAAACTCAGTAATCTCAGGCTTCGCAGTTGCTGGGCCATCGTTAATCACTGTGTAATGCACACCTTCTTGGTATTCCACAGTCGATACTGCCAGTGGCGCCAGTAACAGAGCCGCGGCCATGAGTAATACTTTTTTCATGAAAATTCCTTAAATCATTTTGATAAATTGGCTGGAGACTAACATATTCCATTTTTTGAGTGTAACTCAAGCTTAAGAGTTCAATCTAATGTCACAAGATACGTCTGTGAAATCATATTTTGCTCAATGCTAATACGGCACTAGGCTCAGTGGTGGTTCGCTAAGGGCAAATAATTGCTCTTTGAACGCCAAAATCTGCTGTTCCCAATACTTTTCATCCCCAAACCACGGGAAGTTCATCGGGAAAGCAGGATCGTCCCAGCGACGGCCAATCCACGCGTTGTAATGCACCATACGCAGCGCCCGCAACGGTTCAATCAAGGCTAACTGTCTTGTATCAAACTCACAAAATTCTTCATAGGCTTCGAGTAAGATCTCAAGCTGCATCAGTTGCTGCGCTCTATCCCCGGTTAGCATCATCCATAAATCTTGAATCGCCGGCCCCATGCGAGCATCGTCTAAATCGACGAATCCGGGACCGTCTGGCGTCCACAAAATATTGCCTGGGTGTAAATCGCCGTGCAAACGAATGGCCGCAAAATCTTGGCGATCCCAAATCGCATTCGCCTTAGCCAGCACCTGCTCTACTACGGTAAAGAACGGCAAGCGTAGGCTATTAGGCACCAGATTAGATTGCTTTAACCAGGCAAGTGGCTCGGCGCCTAAAATCTGCGGATTCAGCGGTTCACGTTCAGCAAATACCGTTTGCGCCGCGTACTGGTGTATCCGACCGATGAACCGACCCACTAATTCCAGCTGCTCTAAATTATCGACTTCGAAGGCGCGACCACCCAAGGAAGGAAACAGGGTAAATCGATAACCTTGGTACTTGTGTAACGTATGGCCTTCGATAATTACAGGTACGGCAATCGGGATATCTTCTGCCGCGAGTGCGAGCGCATAATCATGTTCCTCTTGGATCTGCGCATCGCTCCAACGGTCTGGACGATAGAACTTCACCACATAACGCAGTCCTTCATCGCTACGGAACTGATACACGCGGTTCTCGTAACTGTTCAGCGCGAGTAAGCCCGTTTCCGGGTACACGCCCAGACTTTCGATCGCATCTAAGATCAAATCCGGCGTTAGGGCTTGAAAATGGAACTCTGCGCCGCTAGAACTCGTGGTTGGTGGCGTCATATTCTGACTCATATTCAGTTCACTCTTAGGTGAGGTTGCAGCAAAGTGGCTAAGTATTCCAGCACCTCAAAATCGGCTTCTCGTTCGGTCGAGAGCCAGCAAATGTTGCCGTAAAACTCATAATTGAGCCATAACTGGCTGCCTTCAAATTCTAATAACCATTGGTGCCTATCGGCGCCCCACTGACGCTCGCGCACAGTGCAATCGAGCGCCGCGGCTAAGGGTTCGGCAAAGTCGGCGAAACAATCAAAATCGATATCCGCACTGACCGCTAAACTTAAGGCGCTTTTATCTAAGCTAATGGTATCTAAGCTCATGGCTTTTAAATGCGTGCTTGGTAATTTCATGCTTGTTATCCCATCAACTACTACATGACATGATCAAACCTTGGCCCCAGTCCGGTGGACGCTTGGCTAAGTCTTCATGCTCTGCGTGTTCGGCAAAGGGCTGAGTTAAGATTTTTTGCAGCAAATGCAGCGGCGCAAGATTACCCTCTTCCACCGCAATTATCGCCTCTTGGGCTAAATAGTTACGCAAAATATATTTGGGATTCACACTATTGCGCTCAGTTTGCCACGTTGGGATATCCGCTACTGCGCCCAATCGCTGTTGGTAAACTTGATACCAAACATCAAACTGGCTGACATCAATAAAGTCATCCCGCAGCGCACTGTGTTTGCTGGTCGGATCTAACTTGCCTAATTGACGCCAAGTTTGAGTGTAATCGAGTTGATTTTTCTCCATCAGCACAGTAAATCGACCTATAAGTTCGAGATCCTGTTTGTCTTGCTCCACCGACGAAACATCAACTGCAGATAGACCTAGTTTTGCCCGCATCAAGCGCAAATAAGGCTGCACTAGCGCCTCTTGGTATTGATTAAGAATGGCAATTAAGTCATCGGATGGGATCACTGGTGTGAGCGCCTGCGCTAAACGTTGCAAGTTCCACAAACCGACTCCCGGCTGCTGACCAAAGGCATAGCGACCTTCGGGATCAGAATGATTACAGATAAAGTCTTCTTGGAATGTATCGAGGAACGCAAAGGGACCGAAGTCAAAACTGTCACCTAGAATCGACATATTGTCTGTGTTCATCACGCCATGGGCAAAACCGACCGCCTGCCAGTGGGCAATCATCTTAGCGGTATCTTGCACTACCTGTAAAAACCACGCTTTATAGCCTGCGGCATCACAACTCAAATGGGGATAATGCTGAGTAATAGTGAAGTTGAGTAATTGAGTCAGCTTATCGGCACGACCGCGCTCACTGTGGCAGAAAAACTCGAAATGACCGAAACGAATGTGGCTGCGAGCTAAACGTACGGTAATGGCTGCGGTTTCTTGGCTCTCACGCCATACGGGCAAGTCAGAGCCAATCACAGCCAAGGCGCGGGTCGTCGGCACATGCAGATGATGCAGCGCCTCAGAGACTAAAAACTCGCGCACTGCGGAGCGCATCACAGCACGGCCATCACCACGGCGCGAATAAGGCGTCGGACCGCCGCCTTTAAGAGCGACATCCCATGCGCCATTTGGACCAATCGCTTCACCTAAAATGATCGAACGTCCATCCCCTAAGCGCGGCGTGTAACCGCCAAATTGGTGGCCACTATAGACTTGGGCATAGTAAGTCGCGCCATCGACGGCAGCATTGCCAGATAAGCCCAATAACAGCTCATCTGTGGGTTGGCTTAAGCCAATCAATTGGGCGGCGTCATCACTCCATGCCAGCCATTCAGGCTTAGTTATCCCTTGCGGGTATACTTGCGAGTAAAACTCAGGTAACTGCGTAAAAAAATCCTGTTTAAACTTCATCTTGTCCACCTATTGGCTCATGGTCTTGCAAACCAGCACCGACTTATCGTCGAACTCACATAGGTGCCCACATTGATAAGATCCAAGGCCAAAACCACTCACGCCAGAACGACTTAGGCGTTGCATACCATGAGCCTTGCTCTGGCATTGCGCTAGAGAATCGTAGTAACCATTAATATCTTCGGCCTGCAAAGGTGTCACCGGAATGGCACTCACATCGGGATAATAAAATAGGGTCCATTCTGGGGTTTTAGTACAGCCACTGAGTAGCAATAATCCAAGCCCGAATAAGACATTCGGTAAGGCATAGCTTAGTTTCATTTTTCCCCTATTAAGCCCATAAAAAAAGCGAACCTTAGTTCGCCTTTTGCGCATTCAGTTAGCAGGGATTCTACACTGCTTAGACGAGGGAAATAACCGCTTTTCGACTAAGGGTTTACCCGCTAAACGCTCCCTACAACATATCAAGCCGTGGTTGCTTTAGTCTGTGCTTTCTCAATCCGGTTGATTCGGCCCTCAAAGCCAGTGACAGTGCCATCGCTCAGCCCAAGCTCAAGTGCTTTACGACAGATGACAATGGCGGCATCGAAGGCTTGGGTATCATTTAGCAAGGTGGCTAAATGCAGGAAACCGGAAGATTTAAGCTCAGTATCTTTGCCTTGCTCGGCGCTAGCCGCTTGGAACAGTGCAATATACTCTTCCGCTAATTGAGCACCATAGTTGAGGTAATCCGCCGATTTACGCTGTTTGTAGCATTCAGCAATCATATTTTGCAGCGCGGTATAGCGAGCACTGGCTGACGTCGCTCCTTGATACTCCTCAAAGGCCCGAACTAAAGTCACATTCGCCCAAGCCCCTGGCGCAGCTACCTCAGAACGTGTGTTCGATACTGGCTCTGCTTCAGTCTTAACATCATCTTGTTCATCTGCAGGCGTGGCGCCTAAAATGATCACTGCCTCTTCATTATGGGCCGCAGGAATATCAACTTCGATAATATCTGTGTCTAGCGCCACCGAAATGCTCGCAGGGCTTTCGGTCTCACGGGGCATTAATTCGGCTTCAACTTCGATAACGGGCTCTACTTCAGCCACGCCAGTATCCTCAATCCTTTTAACTGGCTCAGGTTCTACACGCTCGGGCTCAGCAGCGGAGAAAATAGGTGCCTCTTCGGTGGGAACTACAGGTTTTACCGAGGTCGACTTGGGTTTCATCGCCTCTTGTTCTTCTTTCGCCAATCGCTGCGCGCGAAGGAATAAAAACACCCCGACAGCAATCAGTATAAATACGACTAAGATCTTCATTCTTGTTCACCTTTGATGGCCGCTTCTCATCAGAAGCCGTGTCAATGGGTTTGCCAACGTCCATCAGGACAGTGTCTATGGCAACCGAGTCTAGCTAAAAATTGAGCAGAGATTAACCGCTATTAAAGTCCATTGTGTCGGTGCAAATCAAGTATTTATGCCTTTTTATACGATCTTGCGCTCAAATAGTTATAGCCAATTGCGCTAGACTGGCACAATCGAGTTCCCTAATCCCCCCATCCACCTGCTTATAACAAACATAAGGAAAACCTGATGCAAAGTATTCTTATCGTGGCCCATGCCAGTCCCTACGGAACAGAAAAGCTATTTAATAGCTTACGCATCGCATTAGCCCTGAAGGATCAGGACGAGCAAGCGGTCGATCTTAAACTTTTTCTCATGTCAGATGCCGTGTTTGGCGCACTCAAAAATCAAACCACACCTGACTTAAGCTACAACCTGCAGCAGATGTTTGAAATTCTCTCGGCACAGCAAGTTCCTATTCTACTTTGCAAGACCTGCGCTCAAGCACGAGGCGTCACTGCGGAAATGATTATCGAAGGTGCGCATATAGGCACACTGCAAGATTTAACTCGCTGGACACTGGCCGCCGACAAAGTGATGCATATCTAAGATTTATTTTTAGGTGTGACATTGGGGATAGTTGGATTATTTAAAGCCCCATTTTGTGCGCACCTTCATAAATTGGCGCTTTCGTTTTGTCAGCGCCGATTTCACTGCCTATGATGGGATATCCGAGTGACAAGCTAAGGTATTCCAATGGGCACAGCCACACTGCTTACGGGCAAACTCCTGTACGAACACCAAACCATTGCCGCAATGGTGACAATTTATTGCAAGGCGAAACACCAAGGCCAAGACGCGACGAGCCTATGTGCAGATTGCATTGAGTTATTGGATTATGCCGCAACACGCCTAGATCGCTGCCCCTACGGACAAAACAAACCCACCTGTAATAAATGCCCAGTGCATTGCTACAAACCCGCGCAGAAACAAATCGTCAAAGAGATCATGATCTTTTCTGGTCCACGGATGTTATTACCGCATCCCGTTCGTGCAATCAAACACTTACTCGCGGAACGCATCCCTGTTCCCAGCGTTGTGCCCGAGGCGGCTTCAAATCGCCATCAGCGCATAGCAAGCCAACAGAAAAACTAACGGCGATACTTTTACCGAGCCGATTTCCCTGATATAACAGGGCTCGAGGTATCGCATATGAACGAGTTTCATAGTTTTTTCACTCAAGCTTACTGGTGGTTGTCATTATTTGGAGGCGTACATTGCCTCGCGTTAGCTATTTATATTCGCTATTTCTATCACCCAGACGCTAACCAAAAACTCCTCGCCGCTTTCTTAAGTCTTATTGCTCTATACTTCCTCACGGGTATGTTGAACCGCGATAACAGTCCAATTCCCATTCATATCCTATTCAATCTGATTAACCCTATCTATTTTTTGCTCATGCCTTTGCTCTATCTCTATTGCAAACGCAGTTTAGCACCAACCAATAAACCGCTAGGGTTTTCAAAGCATTACTGGCCATCTGCATTAACATTAGTTTTCGCCATTTTAGATATTGCCCTAAGATTAACTGCGCATCCCATTAACGAGTGGCAACCCATAGCTCTGATGCTTAAAGAAATGAGTATCAGCCAATGGGGCGCTCTACTCCCAGCGCTGTTATCTGTACAAACCTGTTTTTACTTTATCGCGCTGTGGATGTTGTTTCGTCGACATAAGCGCAATCAAAGAGATGTCACTCAAACCCAAGAGGCGCTCGGCACCATTCGGTTTCGTTGGCTGATAAGCTTGACCTTGGCCATGTTGTTGAATTGGTTAATCCGCGTATTTGTGGTGATTTTGCCTTTCTATCTTGGTGATAATCTATCGCTACTTTCCCACGCATTGCCAAGGCTGACCTTACTACTGAGCATGTATATGCTGGCGGTGTATGGGCTAAAGCAAATCACCCGCTCTGCCTACTTAAAAGGCCGCATGGCCGAACCAGAGTTAGAGCAACGCCCACTCGTCATTGAAAATATTCTCACCCCAGAGGAGTATGAATTTTTGCATCAAGTTCAGCAGGACGATGCAGAAAAAAACCAAGGTTCTTCGCCACCTAAGAACTAATTGGCGAAACTGCACTCCAATCATCACCACCAATATCACTCCAACCATTAAGTCGAACACTGAACCTAAGCTGACACATATGTCACTTTTGGCTGTCATTTGTGTCGATAAAGGCTAGTCTGGAACAACTAAAGACTTGAAGAGGCGTTACCATGAAATCATTTTTAACAGCCATTGCGGCATCAACATGCCTTATTGTGAGCCTATTTGCTGCCCCAACTGTACATGCAGATGAAAGCTACGATCAGGCTGTAGTCAATTTCCAAAAAGCGAAAGAAACCAGTAAATTTTTCGACACAGCCTATGGCTATGCTTTATTCCCAACTGTGGGTAAAGGCGGAATTGGGATCGGTGCAGCCTATGGCAAAGGCCGAGTCTACCAAGGCGGTGCCTATATGGGTGATTCGAGTCTGACTCAATTATCCATCGGTTTTCAATTAGGTGGACAAGCCTACAGCGAGATCATCTTCTTTAAAGATGCCAAAGCCTATGAAGCCTTCACGAGCGGCAGTTTCGAGTTTGATGCCCAAGCGTCGGCAGTTGCCATCAACATGGGAGCAAGCGCTCAAGCAGGAACCACAGGCAACTCAGCAGGCGCAGGCCAATCAGGTGGTAATCGCTCGGCGAGCGGCTCTTATATCAACGGTATGGCAGTATTTACCGCAGCAAAAGGCGGCTTAATGTTTGAAGCCGCTCTTGCGGGTCAAGCCTTTAGCTTTGAGCCTAAAGCTAACTAAGACGAGCCATTCGGCTGTGATATCAAACGGCGAGCCTAAATGCTCGCCGTTTTTTCTTAAATGATTACCTCAAGCTTCTGACTCAGATGTTCTAACTAAAACCAAGTCATTAGAATTGAGCGAAATAAGTTGAAATGCATATTTAACTTAGCGAAGTAATAACAAGGGGATATGGCTTTTACTGATCATCCTTGTGGTATTACTACCCACAAAAAACTCCCGAATACGCGAATGACCATAGGCGCCCATCACCATAAGATCGATTTGATGCTCAAGTTGATAGATCTCAAGGGCCGTTTGCACTTCTCCCTGACAAAAGGCGGTAACCACATTGAAATCCGCCGCAATCAGAGATTCGGTCACCAACGCCAGTTCAGCTGTCGCCAGCGATTGATCATCAGACACCATCACTAAATGACATTCGAGCCCTTTCAAGAGCGGACTCGTTAGCACTTGATTAAGGGCTTTTTTCGCAGTAATGCTGCCATCATAGGCGATCATAAATCGCTTCGGTGCAGTAAACTCGTCCATCACCACTAAAATAGGCTGCTTAAGCATGCGAATGACATTTTCTAAATGGCTGCCAATGGCCTGCGCTTGGTCTTGATGCTGCTCCCCTTGACGGCCCATCACCACCAGTCTGGCATGGGATTCTTGCTCTAACAGAGTTTCGACTAAATCGCCGTGACGCTGCAAGGTTGCAACCACGACTGCGGGTTGTGCCTCCACGATGCGCGTTTGCGCATCTTGCAACATATACTTACCCTGCTCAAGTGCGAGTTTGCCTCGACGCGCTTCAAGCTCAACCATCTCATTAAGCAAGTGCTCCCGTGTACCTAGGCCAATATTTCCCGACAGATTTGTCTCTGTTGGATAAGTTGATTTATCTAATACATGCAATAACGTCACTGGCGCATCAAGTTGATTTGCAGCCCAGCCACTAGCATCACATACGGCAAGTGTCGCTTTTGAACCGTCGATACAGGCAATCACATTTGTCATCGTTATTTTCCTTTTTACTGTGTTGCTAGAGAGTTAGTGACCAGACATCATTTTTTCGACTTCTTCTGGCTTATCATGCACTCCAAATTTATCGACTATGGTTGCACTGGCTTGGTTAAGGCCAATTAACTCCACTTCAGTTCCCTCGCGACGGAATTTAATCACTACCTTGTCGAGGGCTGATACCGCGGTAATATCCCAAAAATGCGCTTGAGATAAGTCGATAGTCACTTTATCAACCACTTCCCTAAAATCGAATGAATTACTGAACTTATCTGCCGAGGCAAAAAAGACTTGCCCAATAACTTGATAATGGCGACCTGCGTCGGCAGCCGTCGTTGCACTCTTAACCACCATAAAACGGCCCACTTTATTAGCAAAGAACAAAGACGCGAGTAATACCCCTACAAATACCCCCATTGCTAAGTTATGAGTAGCGACCACCACAGCAACGGTCGCCACCATCACAAGATTGGTCGACATTGGGTGATGTTTAAGGTTACGAATGGAATCCCAAGAGAAAGTACCGATAGACACCATGATCATCACAGCAACCAGTGCCGCCATAGGGATGAGCTTTAACCATTCGCCGAGGAATACAATCAATATGAGTAGAAATACCCCCGCTGAAAAGGTCGATAACCGTCCGCGACCACCCGATTTAACGTTGATGATCGACTGACCAATCATAGCGCAACCGGCCATACCGCCCATTAAACCCGCGCCGATATTGGCAATACCTTGGCCCTTACACTCGCGGTTTTTATCGCTTTGGGTATCGGTTAAGTCATCGACTATGGTGGCAGTCATCATAGATTCCAGCAAACCCACCACGGCAAGGCCGGCCGAATAAGGGAAGATGATCATCAGAGTTTCAAGGGTCAATGGCACTTCAGGCCAGAGGAAAATAGGCAAAGTATCAGGCAGTTGTCCCATGTCGCCAACCGTACGAATATCTAACCCCATATAAACCGCAAACAGTGTTAATCCGACAATACACACGAGAGGCGAAGGTAAGGATTTACCAATCACAGGGATGAGTGGGAATAAGTAGATAATGCCAAGACCTGCAATCGTCATCGCATATACATGCCAAGTCACATTGGTCAGTTCGGGTAACTGGGCCATAAAGATCAGAATCGCCAGCGCATTCACAAAGCCCGTCACCACAGAGCGGGAGACGAAACGCATCAAGCTTCCTAGCTTTAAGTAACCCGCGGCAATTTGCAGCACACCAGTTAATAGGGTCGCCGCGAGTAAATACTCGAGGCCGTGTTCTTTCACTAAGGTCACCATCAACAACGCCATAGCACCCGTTGCGGCAGAGATCATACCAGGACGGCCACCTGTAAACGCGATGACCACTGCGATACAGAATGAAGCATACAGGCCGACCTTAGGATCGACGCCTGCAATAATAGAAAAGGCAATAGCCTCAGGGACTAACGCCAGTGCAACCACAATACCGGCTAACAGATCTCCGCGTATGTTGGAGAACCACTCTTTTTTCATGGTTTGTATCATGTCACTCACTCTGATTGAAATTTAATCATATCTTCCAATAGCTAATATCAACACTTGACTCAAATGTCAGCGCATAGCCAATGAGTTACTTATGCGTCAAGGTGACGAAATGCAATTGGGATTATGGGGTACAGCAAAACAACTACCGAGTCGGTAGCGACTAAGGACGGATCTTAACGATCCAAGAAGGAAGGATTAAACTAATGCGGCTTAATGCTCATCACCGAAAAATAACCTCACTTATATGAGCCAACTCAAATTTGACTGCATTAAAAATAGTTGTGCTATTGGGAATAGCGACATAATGACGTGTATAAAACAGGCCGGAGTATAGAGAGTTGTTTGCTCAAAATCAAAAAACTTCAGTTAACATCAGAGTGATTAAAATACCCACCATACTTTGGTGGGTATTGAATAAAAACAACCGCAACAACTCAGGGATAGCTTAGGTAAGTATTAAGCACCATCTGATATCGCTTTATGCCGAGGCAGTTTGATTGAGATAAGCGCCGCTAACGCAATAAATGCCGCCGATATCCACAGACAAGCCGCCATGCCATACACTTGATACACCCAGCCAGACAACACAGTCCCGATCAAGCGTCCCATAGCATTCGCCATGTAGTAAAAACCCACATCTAACGATACGCCATCTTCATCCGCATAACTGACGATAAGATAGCTGTGTAATGAAGAGTTGATCGCGAATAAGGCGCCAAACAGCATCAATCCCCAAATCAGTATATTCGCGGCATGGAAGTCATAACTTATCGCCAGCGCAATGCCTGCCGGCACTATGCTCAATATCGCCGCCCAACCTAAGGCGCTACGTCCATCGGGAACCTTGTTTTGGCTCGCCGACTTTGTCCCCGTCAAGCGAGGTGCGAAGCCTTGCACTATGCCATAACCTATTACCCAGAGTGCGAGAAAACCGCCGACATACCAATGATCCCAACCAAAGGTTGAGGCCAAATAAACGGGTAAAGCCACCACAAACCACACATCCCGCGCACCAAACAAAAACATGCGTGCGGCAGAAAGCGTGTTTACCGCCGGACTCTTAGAGAAAATTTCCGTGAACTTAGGTTTGTTTTTGGCTTTACCTAAATCGCGTTGCAAACTTAACAGACTAAAAATCCACACCAGCAATAGGCCAATCGCCATGCCTAACACGGCCTGCTGGAATCCAAACAGGGTCAGTAAGGCGCCGCCCAAGAAGAACCCCGCGCCCTTTAGCGCATTTTTGGATCCAGTGAGCATGGCAACCCACTTATACAGCTCACCCTGAGCATCACTAGGCACCAACAACTTGATACTGCTCTTAGCACTCATCTTATTGAGATCTTTAGCGATACCCGATAAGGCCTGCGCCGCCATCACCCAAGCAACCGTCAGCATACCGCTAGGCACAAGCAGCATGCTAAGGGCGACAATCTGCATAAATAGGCCCACATTCATGGTCTTATTTAAGCCTAAACGCGCCCCGAGCCAGCCGCCGACTAAGTTCGTTACCACCCCAAAGATTTCATAGAAGAGGAATAGCATGGCAATTTGCAGTGGGCTATAACCTAAGCCATGAAAATGGAGCACCACTAACATACGTAATGCGCCATCGGTAAGCGTGAATGCCCAATAGTTGCCTGTGACCACCAAATACTGGCGGATCTCGGGTGATATGTTGGACAAAAACCCTGTCAGCTTACCCATAAAGCTTATGCCTTATCCATCAGACCGACCATGCGGGCCAGTTCGACGGTGCGATTGGCATAACCCCACTCGTTGTCATACCAAGCGTAGAGTTTGACTTGAGTGCCATTGATAATCATGGTCGATAGCGCATCGATAATGCTCGAACGCGGATCGGTTTTATAATCAACCGAGACTAATGGACGTTCCTCATAACCTAAAATGCCTTTTAGCGGTCCGTCTGCCGCTTCTTTTAACAGGCGATTGACCTCAGCTTCGGTCGTTTTGCGACTCACCTCGAACACGCAATCGGTTAATGAGGCGTTCGCTAATGGCACCCGCACCGCATGGCCGTTAAGCTTACCTTTGAGTTCAGGGAAAATATGGGTAATGGCCGTCGCTGAGCCTGTTGTTGTGGGGATAAGGCTTAAACCACAGGCCCGCGCACGGCGGAGATCTTTATGCGGTGCATCTAAAATAGTTTGAGTGTTGGTAATATCGTGAATAGTCGTCATGGAACCATGCATTATGCCGAGGTTTTCGTGGATCACTTTAACGATTGGCGCCAAACAGTTAGTAGTACAGGAGGCCGCAGTCACAATCGGATGAATAGCTTTGTCATAGAGTTGATGATTCACTCCCATGACAACGTTTAACACGCCCTCTTCTTTAACTGGCGCTGTGACCACAACGCGTTTAACGCCTTGATCTAAATAAGCTTGCAGCACTGCTTTGGTTTTCATTTTACCCGAAGCTTCAATCACCACATCACAACCGGACCAATCGGTTTCCCCGATGGTTTTATTGCGAGTACAGCGAATACGCTTGCCATCGATAATGATGTCATCGCCCTCGGCATTGGCTTCGTACTGCCAGCGACCATGCACAGAATCGAATGTCAGCAAATGGGCTAAGGTCGCCGCATCCCCTGCGGGATCATTAATCTGCACAAACTCAACCTCATCCCAGCCCCAAGCAGCGCGCAGTGCTAAACGTCCCATACGGCCAAAGCCATTTATCCCGATTTTGATTGTCATACCTGCATCCTTCACACTCAGTTTGATATTAGGTGTTTTATATTATTTTTTTAAGATTAAAGCGTTATCTGTTCGATATAGCCGCGCTAATGCCCTTCTCGTTGGCAATGGCGATAATAATCTCAGCGGTTTTAGTGTATTTAGCGCATCCACTACCTAATACTTTGATATTTAACATTTTTATAATTCTCACAGAATGGGACCTATAGCGTTAAAGATCCAACCGATTAAGGTGAATGAAATCAATAAAATAGCAAAAACGATGGCCAGCAAACGCCATTGCATCACCTGCTTGAGCAAAATGAACTCGGGAAAACTGGCGGCAACCGTAGACATACAAAATGCCAATGTCGTCCCTACGGGCAAGCCATTAGTGATAAGGCTCTCCATGATAGGAATAACCCCTGTGGCATTGGAATACAGAGGAATACCAATCAATACCGCCACAGGAACCGACCACCATTGACCATCGCCTAAGTGAGCTTCAATCCAACCGTCAGGAACAAATCCATGGAGCGCGGCGCCAAGCCCAACCCCAATAATGACCCATTTCCACACTCGGCCAAAAATCTCTAGGGTCTCGCCTTTCGCAAACTCATGTCGTTCCGTTAACGTCATGGATGTTGATGTCATACTCTCGCTATTATCGTGACTTGCTTGCGCTTGACCTTGTTCGAGTGCTTTGGCGGCAAAGGACTGCAGCCAACGCTCAGCGCGAATTGTGTCCAAAAATGCCCCCGCCAACATACCCACTAACATGCCGACCAGCACGTATATCACAGTGAACTGCCAGCCCAGCAGACTCACAAGCAACAGTACGGCGACTTCATTAATTAACGGCGAAGTGATCAGAAATGCCATAGTGATCCCAACGGGGATCCCCGCGGAAGTGAAACCTAAAAAAACCGGAATGCTCGAACATGAGCAGAATGGGGTAACAGCGCCAAAACCCGATCCCATAACGTAACCGACAAAACGATTTTTACCCGCCAAGTAATCCCGAACACGCTCGACATTGAGCGAGGCCCGCACCAAAGCGATGCCATAAATCATCAGCAACAGGAGCGCAAAAATCTTAGTGGTATCTTCAATAAAAAAATGGATGGCGTCGGCGAGCTTAGTATTGGGCTCTAAGCCCATCAAATCAAAAGTTAACCAGCTCGCTAAATCTGAAAATATTTGCAGCATTGTTACGCCACCTTAATATTAAGCAAAACTTTAGACACGTAAACATATGAAAAAACGTATATTTGAGGTTAAATTTTTGCTGCTAGTCTTCTAGCAGCAAGCTTTAGCACGGTCAGGACGCCCGCCCATCTTGCACAAATTACGCATATTTTCTTCAAGGAATACAGTGTTTTGGTTGGTAACTTCACTCAACACTAACTGACTCCATTCGGGTAAGTCATTATTGATACGATAGAAAATCCATTGCCCCTGACGGCGATCAACTAATAAACCGCATTTACGTAATTGGGCCAAATGTCGCGAAATCTTAGGCTGGGTCTCTTGCAATGCCTCGGTCAATTCACAGACACAGAGCTCCCCCTCTTGCTGTATCAACATCATGCAACGCAAGCGGGTTTCATCGGCTAAACATTTAAAAAACTGGGTTGGATTAATCATTGATGCCCCTAGACTGAACTAATACAAACATTTTGATCCTTTTGTTAACTTTCCTAAAGGTTCATTCAAACAGCAAGCTGTGAGCGGTAAGAAACAACACTCGTTTTTCATGGCTATGGATCTTTTGGAAAGACCTTGTACAATATATACGAATTTTCATATATGTAAATATCCGTATATAAGATCACCTTAAGTTTCACGCATTAGCCAAAATGGTATTTAAGTATAGTGTTCAACACTAAGATATATACGAAAATTCACATATAAAAAATCATTCAAACCCACCGACAATATCGTTAGGTGAGGGCATTATTTTATGGTTACGGGTAGACAATCTCTACTCTTTGAGGAGCTGGTATGTGGTTAGCAGGGGCAATTTTTGTTCTCACCATAGTGTTAGTAATTTGGCAACCTAAGGGGTTAGGCATAGGTTGGAGTGCTACCTTGGGCGCCGTATTGGCCCTACTACTGGGTGTGGTCCACTTAGGGGATATTCCTGTGGTATGGAATATTGTCTGGAATGCGACCGCCACCTTTATTGCCGTGATCATCATCAGTTTATTATTAGATGAGTCGGGATTTTTCGAATGGGCCGCGCTACATGTGGCCCGTTGGGGCAAAGGTCGTGGCCGTTTACTCTTTACTTACATAGTGTTACTCGGCGCTACTGTTGCCGCATTGTTCGCCAATGATGGCGCGGCGCTGATCCTCACCCCGATCGTAATTGCGATGTTACTGGCTCTGGGCTTTAGCGCCGGAGCAACCTTAGCCTTTGTGATGGCGGCGGGTTTTATTGCCGATACCGCAAGTTTGCCGTTAATTGTCTCTAACCTAGTCAATATTGTTTCAGCAGACTTCTTCAATATAGGTTTTAACGAATACGCTTCTGTGATGGTGCCCGTCGATATTGCTGCCATTAGTGCCACCTTAGTCATGTTGCATCTGTTTTTCCGCAAAGATATTCCCGCGACCTACGACCTAGAAAAACTGCGCGAACCTAAAGCCGCCATTCGCGACCCTCAAACCTTTAAAACCGGTTGGGGCGTATTAGTCTTACTCTTGGTGGGCTTTTTTGGCTTAGAACCCCTCGGTGTGCCCGTGAGTTTAGTCGCTGCCGTGGGTGCCCTGATCCTGTTTATTGTCGCGAAAAAAGGCCATGCCATAGATACCACTAAGGTACTTCGCGGCGCGCCATGGCAGATAGTGATCTTTTCACTCGGCATGTATTTGGTTGTTTATGGTCTTCGCAACGCAGGCTTAACCGATTACCTATCAAGCGTATTAAATAGCTTGGCAGAACAAGGGCTTTGGGCTGCCACTATGGGCACAGGCTTCTTGGTCGCCTTTTTATCGTCCATCATGAACAACATGCCAACGGTGTTAATTGGCGCCCTGTCGATAGACGGTAGCAATGCCACCGGCGTGATTAAAGAAGCCATGATTTACGCTAACGTGATTGGTAGCGATTTAGGCCCTAAAATCACCCCCATCGGCAGTTTAGCAACCCTGCTATGGCTGCATGTACTGGCGCAGAAAAATATTAATATTACCTGGGGTTATTATTTCCGCGTCGGCATTGTGATGACGCTACCTGTGCTATTTGTCACCCTAGCGGCACTGGCGCTGCGCCTCTCCTTCTAATCTTCGTGCATGGGCACTAGAGCATCTGTTTAGTGCCTATGAATAAATTTATAAGCAATTATTTATCAGAGGCATGTTATGACTAATATGATTGATGACAACATTAAGATTTACCACAATCCAGCCTGTGGTACATCGCGCAACACTTTAGCATTGATCCGTAATAGTGGAGTTGAACCCCAAATCATCCACTACTTAGAAACGCCACCCTCCCGCAATGAATTACTTAAGTTAATTAATGAGATGAAAATCTCTGTGCGTTCATTGTTACGCAATAATGTTGAACCATTTGAACGACTAGGACTTCCTGAAGACACATTTACTGATGAAGAACTGGTTAACTTTATGCTGACTTATCCCATTTTAATTAACCGTCCTATCGTCGTTACGCCGCGAGGCACAAAACTCTGTCGCCCATCTGAGACAGTGCTTGATATTTTGACCAAAGCACAACAAGGCCCTTTCACCAAAGAAGATGGCGAAATCATCATTAATGAACAGGGACAAAGAGTTCGCACATGAAACCACTAAACCACGATATGCCAGCGCTCAAGCAAGAATTAATGGTTAATAACATGGATATGGACTGTTTTAATCTAACTCCTTTAACCCACCCGCCTAGAATACTGATGCTTTATGGCTCAGTACGAGAGCGCTCCTATAGCCGACTGACGACGGAAGAAGCGGCTCGACTGTTAACGCACATGGGTGCAGAGGTGCGTATTTTTAACCCTTCTGGACTTCCACTTCCTGATGATGCGCCTGACAGTCATCCCAAAGTCATGGAACTAAGAGAAATGGTACGTTGGTGCGAAGGTATGGTGTGGTGTTCACCAGAACGCCACGGTGCAATGACCAGTATTATGAAAGCTCAAATCGATTGGATCCCTTTGGCTGAAGGTGCTGTCCGGCCTTCACAAGGTAAGACATTAGCAATAATGCAGGTGAGTGGTGGTTCACAGTCCTTCAACACACTAAACCAAATGCGTATATTGGGACGATGGATGCGCATGTTCACCATACCCAACCAGTCTTCAATCGCAAAAGCTTGGTTAGAGTTTGACGAGGCAGGCCGAATGAAACCTTCGCCTTACTACGATCGCGTAGTTGATGTTATGGAGGAATTGATGAAATTCACTTTACTCCTGAGGGGCAATGTTGATTTCCTCACGAACCGATATAGCGAACGCAAAGAAAGCGCTTCAGAGCTATCAACCCGAGTAAATCAAAAAGAAATATAGATTAAACACTAAAAGTATTCTGAACTATGGAGCAAAAGATTAGCCCAGCGCCAACTTTTGCTCCAGATAAGAACCATCACGCCAAATAAATACATTCCAAATACACGAGTGAGCACCTAAATCCTTAAAACCAGCTAAAAACTCTCTGTAACTTGCTATTAAAGATGCAATTCGTCCATTTGCTTGAATTCATGTTTAATCTGTTGATATTGCAATGGCCATTCATCGTACCAAAGAGCAAACTCCTCTACAGGCATAGGCCGAGCAATGCCATAGCCTTGGCACAATTGGCAGCCCAATTCAGCTAAACTTTTACCATGGGCAATGGTTTCAACACCTTCAGCAATCACATTAAGATTAAATACTGACGCTAAGCGGATAACACCCTCCACGATACGCCAATCATCTTCGCTATCGAGCATACCTCGCACAAAACTCTGATCAATTTTTATCGTCGATATGGGTAATTGGCGTAAATACGTTAACGACGAATAACCTGTACCAAAATCATCTAGGGAAAAATGGACACCCAAACGCTTACATTCCTGAAGGATATCAATTGCCAATGTCATATCTTCAATGGCGGCACTCTCTAAAATTTCCAATTCTAGATCCGAGGCCGTCAAATCGGGATATTGCATTAACGTCGATTTTAAGAACGCGCTAAAGTGTTCAGCCAATAGCTGCCGAGCGCTTACGTTAATACTTACTGCTATCGGACGACCACTCTGCTGCCAATTTTGCCATTGCGCTACTGCAGTATTGATAACCCATTCACCTAAAGCAATTTCAAGATCACTGCCTGCAATATCCGGTAAAAACTCACTCGGACCGACTATACCTCGCAGTGGATGACGCCAACGAATTAAGGCTTCCGCGCCAATAATTTTACCGGTAGCGAGATTCACTTTAGGTTGGTAAAACATCACAAATTCATGACGTTCAAAAGCTGACTTGAGTTCTTCTAACCAAGTTCTCCGAGCAATAATGTTACGATCAATATCAGGATCAAACATTTGGAAACGATTCTTACCTGCCGATTTTGCCATATACATGGCTTGGTCGGCATGGCGCAATAAAATGTCGGGGTCAACGTTATCCTCTGGATACAAACTCACGCCAATACAAGCCGTTAAACAAAGATTTATATCGCCGATTGATATAGGCTGATCGACCGCCGCCAGTATTCGTAATAGTACTTGAGTACATTCTTCCTCAGACATCATCTCAAATAAGATAACGAACTCATCGCCCCCTACCCGAGCCAACGTATCTTGCTGCCGAATCACCACAGACACATTATTTGCAATCGCGATCAACAGTTGGTCACCAACCTCATGGCCATAACGATCATTGACCACCTTAAACCCGTCAAGGTCCATAAAACACACGGCACAGATACTGCCATTACGTTGAACATGGGCAATCATTTGCTGAAAACGGTCTAAAAGTAAGCGACGATTTGGTAATCCTGTAAGTGCATCATAATTTGCCACGCGATCTAACTCAGTCTCATGGGTCTTTAATAACGTGATATCGGCTTGGGTTCCCGAAATCATCAACGCTCGACCTTGACTATCCTCTTCAACGACCCGCCCCTTACACAATATCCAGCACAGCTCGCCAGTCTTTTTAATGCAGCGCACTTCCAACTCTATACTGCTTGTTTTATGGATGAGATGCTGTAGAACCTGTTGCTCTATATTTTGCACATCTTCGACATACACATATTGACGCCAATTATTAACCGTCAGCTTCATCTCGCCAGCTTGATATCCCAAAATGGCTTCAAATCTTGGGCTGATTTGCACTTCTCCAGTAACAGCATTCCAGTCCCAGAATCCTTGTTCAGAACCTTGAATAACCCTTTGCAATTGTGCTGTTTGAGCCGCTAGTTGTTGTTGAAGCTGTCGCGCCTGGGTAATATCTTGCACTGTACCGTGCAATTTAAATATCTTACCGTGCGGATCACGCTGTGCTTGACCCCTAGCCATAATCCAACGATGGGCACGATTAGGATCTAGCAACTCAGCTTCGCATTCATACTCTTCTCCCGTATGCACACATCGCATCACCAGCGTACTTAACGCTTGCCAACTCTCAGGAGTAAATAATTTCTGCACTTGTTCTATCGAAGGGGCGGCTTCTTTATATGGCAAGCCATAAATCACAAAAACCTGTTCAGACCAAGTATGCGAATCAGTAACTAAATCCCACTCCCAACTGCCAATCCCTGATAATTGTTGTGCTTGTTTTAATCCCAACTCACTAATGAGTAAATGTTCAGCATTTTTTTCTTGAGTCGTGACATCCCTTGCTATTCCAAATAAGCCACAAATTGCACCTTGAGCGTCAAACACAGGACCTTTGGTCACTTGAAAAATGGCTGCTTCACCCTGAATATGTAAATATTCTTTATGTGTGGTGACCATTGCGGACACTAATACAGTGCGATCTTTTTCTTGGATAATATGAGTCGAGTCAGCATCAAAAATATCAGTGTCATCTTTGCCCAATATGTCACTCATACTCTTGCCTACAAAGGTAGCGGCACCTTGGTTGACCAAGATATAACGCCCCGCCAAATCCTTCACAAAAATACCATCGGTTGTTTGAGAAACCACAGAATCGAGCAGTTGATGATTCACATCCAATTTCTGTAATGAGGCGCGTAAATAGCCGCTTAGTGCACTGATCACTATGCCGTAAACACTTAGACTAATAAGCTGTAACCAATCGACAGAATGAATATTGTCGAGACTATTGGCGGTTGGATGAAGATAATAGACACACAGAACAGAGAGACATGTCGCGACTAATCCAGGGGCAAATCCGCCAGCAATCGCGCTTAATGAAATAGGCAACATAAAAATCAGCAATAGTAAGCGCTGGTGCTGCTCAGCTGAAAGCGAATTGGCAAACCATAGCGTTATCAGCGTAAAACTCAATATTGCAATATATTTAAGCCATGAGATATTGCTTATCGCTACAGAGCGAGCAAAGGTTATTTCTAGCAAATTACCCGATGGAGCATTATGACGGTCAGGAACGGCATTCAGAACAAAAAGTAGGATAAAGGCACTGGTAAATACAAAGAAAAAACCTTTAGCGAGGGATAAACGAAACACAGTTTCAGTGTCCGTAAATACAAGCAACAATTGATCGGATAAAAAGATCCATCCAAGCGCTGCAAGCGCATAAATAGCCACAGCTAAAATAATATATTGAGTCCGAGATTTATGATTATGTACAGTATTGTCAACCATCCTAACTCCATCACAACTAGCGCCATCAAAACGACTCCCTTGATCTATGATTGACACTAACGCCAACCAACAATAGGTGGTCATTCCACAGATGAACATCATATTCAAGCTAAAGACTATAACTTAAAAAACATCAGTATAATCTAATAAAAACCCGAAAGAACAATGTACAACATAAAATGTAAATCAAATACATGCCTAAAATATAGCTATCAGATATTAAACTGCAAACAGTATCTAAAAATGATTATTGAGCGTTCAATCGTTAACGATAAAAAGCGATATATTGCTAACTTACAGTAAATTTTCTAAGTAAATGCACAGCATATCTGGCTCACAGTGCGATTAAAATCTAAAATCCCCGATGTAAATCATTAGAAACTCAGTCACCACATCGCATTTCTAACTCACCAACTAAGATGAGTGCTGAATCAGCTATGCTGACATAAAACCTCTACCTCCAAAACATAAAAAAACCATAATTTAAATACCTAAAAAGGTAGATATTACGGGTAAGGATATAAGCCCATACCTGTGAGGTTAAAAGAAAAATATACAAGCACTATTAAAACCCATGTCTATAGAACTATCGCAAATGCAATGGAATATCATACTTCCTAAAAAGCTTGATTATCGAATCCTTATATAGTGGTTTGATAATGTAACCTTTAGCTCCTGCAGCTATTGCCTGCTGAACTGATGACTTATTTTTATTCCCAGTCAACATAACAATGGGCGTAATTGCATTTATTCCATTAGACTTATTAATGTGGTTAATAATATAAAACCCATTAGTATCAGGAAGATTTATGTCCATTAAAATAACGTCATATTTTTTCTTAGAAAGTAAATCTAACGCCATACGTCCAGACAATGATGTATCAAGTTCAATGGCATACGTTCTAAGAAGCATAATAGTTAAATTCAAACTAATGTGATCATCCTCAACAATTAACATCTTTGGCACTACAGGAACTTCAACTGATACAAGAGAATTTTTTGACTCCGAATACAATCGATTAAACGTGTATTTAGTATCAGGCACGGTTGGAGCTGCCTTATTGCTAACCTCAATATGCTCCTGTTCTGGCAAAGGGGCTTCTGCGACCATCGCCACATTTGATACATCAGTAACAACAAGTTCAAGTAAATGCAACGCCTTACTTTGTAGTTTCAACAAAGCTGGTCTAATTTCATTAGAACGAATAAATGATAATATCTTCTTCAATGAAGCCAGATCTAACTCAGCGGTTCTATTACTTGCAAGGTGCGCTTCTGCCTTATCTAATGATTGCTCGATTTCAATCAAACTTAATTCAAAGCTATGTTCTAAATCCTTCTTGCGCTGAACACCTTTAAGGACAATCTCCTTGATATGCGAAGAGTAGTTATCTTGTACATTTACAAACTCTTCTACTTTTTTATATTTTCCTCTTAACCCAATTTCCCGCAATAAATGTGTACATATTATAATTGCTCTATGTACTTCATACATTGGCCTAGCGATTAAATAATCATTAATCACACCACTACGATAAGCCTCGTACGCTTCTCTTTCTTGATGTTTTGGAATAAGTGAAACAACAGCATGCTCACATATTTCTACAGCCTGCAATTCCTCTATGGCTTCGTAATAAATAAGTAAAGTTTCTTGTAAAGTTTCAGCAGCAACAAGAATCACTTTTGGGGTTGATTGTTTGATTTGCTCAACAAGCTCAGCATTCGTTTTAATCACATGAATACGAGAAAAGTGACGAATTAGAACACTTATCAATAATCTATCATTATCTTGGTCGTTCGTATAGAGAACGATATGCTCAAAATTGACTCTATCCACTAGCATTACTCCTTTGCATAAAAAACTCAATTAACGCAAATAAATCATCATCAACCTCTTGCCAACATTTTAAGATAACTTTGTAATCAATAGCATTGTTACGCGAAACACGCTCTAGTTCTTGGCAAGAAAAATTTAATTTTTTTGCTCCTATGTAAAGAGAATTACTTTTAAGGGTGTGGCTAATTGCAGTAATAATACGAAGATCATTATCCACAATTGCAGACCTTAATGCTTCACGCTTAACAAATAAATTACTGTAATATTGCTCTAAAAAAATAGATAACTCTTCATCGCTTATATCTTCACCTACAAAATTATATATATCTGACAAGTTGACTATCTGTAAGATGTCTACTAATTCCTACGGTGTTTCATCACAACAGAAAAAACTATTATCAAAAGAAGTATTATCTGCTTTAACTGTAGACTTTTTTAAACTTGTATTATTTGACAAAGTGAGTTTTACTTCATCTAAAAGGCCAATCAAATCATTCAACGTCAGAGGCTTTACAAGTACGCGATTTGCCCCAGCCTGCAAACATTCATCTTTACATATGTCGCCATGATCAGCGGTCAACATCACAATAATCGATGGTGCTAATTCCCGATACCCTTCAACTTCTCTAATGACGCCAATGAGGTCTGAGCCCGATATAGTTGGCATTATCACATCAGAAATAACGACATTAAATTTATTTGTCTTAAAAAGCTCAATTGCTTGCATCGGATCTTGAACACAGGAAACTATGACTCCAACAGATAATAACTGTTTTTCGATAACAAATAAGTTTTCTTGACAATCATCAATAACTAACACACTAATATTACTATAATCAGCACTATCCGAAGCCTGCTCGTCAATAATATTCAAATAATTTTTAACATTAACAAAATCAGTTACTGATTGAATTCTGAGTGGTGGATATGAAATCACTTCGTAGTCGGAGTTAGACTTAGAAAGTGACACTCTCCTCAACTCTGCAACTCTTTCTTTTCTTGTAAAAAGACTAGTTACAAATTCATTCTTTGAGATAATATCATTTTGATTCATGTCAATAAAAAGTATTGAGCTTTCAGTTTCAAATTCCAGTAATTCATTACTTGGTAAATATAGCAACTCGAAATCAAGCTCTTTGGAATATCTTGAAACTGATTCGTGAAAAATCGAACTGTTAGTATATGCTGTTACTGAAGCATCAATATCAGAACGATAGGAGCCGCTTACATCAGGTGCCGTAAAGTGACTATCTAAAGCAAAATCAATAACAAAATAGAAAACGCTACCATCACCGATACGACTAATAACCTGAAGATCACTTCCCATTGAACGACATATACTTTTACTTATGTATAGGCCTAAGCCAACACCACCATACTGACGGTAAGAATTTGATGATGCCTGCTCATACTTACCGAACACTTTTGATTGTTCCTCTTCAGTTAAACCGATACCATTATCAATAACAGAAAACTTTAGTTTTACATTTTCGAATGACTGCTCCAGAACTTCTACGTCTAATAGAATCGACGAGTCAATTTTATTGGAAAACTTAATTGAATTGGAGATTAAATTATAGATAACTTGATTTAGTTTAACTTCATCACAAATAACCCTGCGATTAAAATTTAATGGCATAAAAAAGTCTAAATTAATGTCTTTTTTATCTGCTTGAAGGCTAAACGCATCAACAACAGATTCGCCTAACAACCTAACATCTACCGAGTCATTTTTAACATCTGCACTACTCTCATTTGTCTTTTTAAAATCCAACATACTATTAATGAGTAATAAAACTTGTTTTGAAGTACTGAATGCGACAGATAATAACTTCTTATCCTGTGCCCTTACATTACCTAAACTGAGCTCAATTAAGCCTAGCACTGCATTTAATGGTGTTCTAATCTCGTGACCTAGAGTGGCAATAAAATCACTTTGAAAGCTATTCAATTGTTCCAGCTCTGAACATTTATCTATTAATACTTTTCCTTTCTCATATCGTTTAGATTCATCTATAATTAACCCAAGCCGAGTTCTATCATCAAGGAAGAAATCTCTATACTCAAAATACAACCCTGATTTAGTTTTAAAAGATAGACATATTTTTTTATTAGTTGCACATTTATATCTAAACCACTTCATAATTCTATAATTATTTCTACCAACAACCTCATAGCTAACAATATCTTGAATTAAACTAAAAAATGACTTGCCAATATAATTATCAAAATGTAAATATGGGAAAAGGTATTTAACCCCGCCACCAATAAAATCAATATTGCCAAGACTATTTACGACAAGAACACCATCTGAAGTAATTTTCTGATATCTAGAGTCATCACCCGCAGGATTCTCACACCTAAATTGGCCATACTCGAAACTTTTTGTTATTGGCGCATCATGTTCTACAACACAGAGCACAATAAAATTTTTATTGACCATCTTTAATAGTCTAAATTTTAAACAGTTACTTCCTATCATTAAGCATTCATCAGGCGTGATATTCTGTTTAAGTTTTTCAAAATGCGGAATTATTTTTTCCTTAGCATTTTTTAAAAAATTATTATTTGAAAAAATTTTATTCTCGCCTAACCACTCCCCCTCAGGTGATAGCATAAATGCACAAGAATCAAACAAGTCTAAATCAATACCATTCATCATCGCATATCCTTATTGCAAACTAGCATTCATTACTACTGAACTGAATTTTTATACTGATTAAACCAGCTATACACTTTATCGCACGCAGAGATGAGCCTCTCAGGATCAATATTATAATTATCAATGAAATAATCGACAGTAACCCAATCACCTTTCATATACGCCAGAGTAAGTTGTAAACAATGAGCTAAATATCCATGATTATTAAGTAAAGCACGCTTTATTTGCTGTTCAAGAGGAAGCGGCTCTATCGCTCTGTTCATCGGTTTATCTAAAATGGCATCTAAAGTAGATAATAATCCAGTCAAAAATGCTGACTCTTTCAACAAAGGAAATCCCATTAATGATATTAACTCTTCACATAACCGAGCCCTGATTATAGTATTGTTAATTAACACAACTGGTTTATTGGGGTTAAGTTCAGCCAAAATAATGAGACTTACAAACTTACGAAGTTTATTTTCACCTAAAAAAACCATAGTCTGCTTAATAGAGGTAAATTCATTTACATGCTCAAACTGACTTGAATTGACATATCTTAGTAATTTATAAGTAAGATCTAAATCTTGAGAAAAATAATTTTCAAGTTTTTTATAACTAAAATCAGACTTAAAAACCTCATTATAAATAGACATAACAAAATGTTGTGTAGCACCTATTTCACTCCCCTCTATGAGTTCTGGCTTATAAAAATAATAACCTTGAAAATAATCAAAACCGAGTGACTTAGCTAGCCTATACTCTTCCAATGTTTCAACTTTCTCTGCAAGTAGTTTTAAATTATACTGTCTAAATTTAGGGATCAGATGAGAAACACTATCTAAAGGCGTTGAAATTATATCAATTTTTATAAGTTTAAAAAAAGGAAAAAAACGTTCCCACTCAGGAGAATAAACAAAGTCATCTAAAGCAAGATAATAACCCAAGTTAAATAACTCTTTAATTAAAATAAAGTTATCCTCGCTTGGGCTAACAGTTTCCAATACCTCAACAATAATATTTTTGTATGGGAACATGTATAACAAATGGTCTCGCAAGAAATGAGATGGGAAATTAATTAATGCTGGCTTCCCTTCGGTTAAATCCTCTAGATCCATACTTAAATAACTATTTACAAAAACTTTAGCTGTAGCAACATTGTCTGTAACACCCTGTGGGAAATAGTTATCCCGGCTATTTCTAAAGAGCAACTCATAAGCAACAACGTTTTTATTTCTATTCAGTATAGGCTGTCTTGCCATATAAAAGCGCATAGTTCACCTCTTCCCTTTGGGTCACTTAACTTTATAATCATTAGTGAATCAGTCCTTTAATTTTTCAGTCTAGACCTAGGTGCATCATCTTTCAATAGCACTTTCTCAAGCCTACACTATAAATTGATATAAGTAGCGATTAAATCCGGCTTAAATCTCAGATTTATACTTAATTTAGGTGAATATTTAAGAAATCATACTCAAGATATAAATACCTATTTTGAGGTATAACCATCTTGTTTATCCATAAAAATTAAGTATTAAATGAACCGCTATTCTAGTATCCAGCAACGAAATAAAATGAGTAAAATGAACAGTTAAAACTGAAAAAAACTATTATGAATCCTTTTAGACATAATGGACTTATTGGCTTATTGCCAGTTAATGGCGTCATTACATAGCAGTGATACTACTAGATGAAGAACTTACCGCACTAGGGTTTGCTGGCAAGGATGTCACAACGATTTGACTGGATTTGATGCGAGGCTGAGCCCGTGTAGTGTCGTTATCGACATAAACGGGCAACATAAGCAGGTGATGAACACAATTTTGAGCTAGCTTGATAACAACACTAGTTGTCGCTGAAACCAAACCATGACATAGCAGCATACCTAGGAACAAGTACTTAGCTAAAACATATAACCATACATTGACATAAAATGTACTCATAGTCTGACAAATAGGAGCAACTATAAAATAACTAAAGTGAGAAACTGTAATTTTACTACGAATGTCTATTAAACCTTAGCAAAATCACTTTGGGACAATTCTGAGTTAAAGTCTTAACTCTAATTCGTCAATTTCAGATAAAAATTTCTATGGGGATAATACCCTCTTAAAGTAATAGAAAAACAAACTCCTAAATGGGTATCTTTGAGATCCCAATCAATACTATGTACCGTATTGAAATTTTAACCTTACAGTCGTTTACGACTCAGAGAAAACCAAGTTTGTTGCTATGACTATGTAACTGGCCTATTAGGTTTGCAAACCGCAAAAATTAGATGTCAACTTCTTCCAGGCAGTCATCATCGTAACTAAGTAATGTATAAATAAACCCGTCTTTGAGTACAATTGAGCTTGCATATAACTCCAGTAACTTCATGCCATCTCGCTCTGGTGTAACCCAATCTATCGGGTCTACAACGTCAAAGTCACTAGGAAATGCCTCTTGGCTGACATTTGTACAAGAATCCAATTGCTCTGAGGATAGGTTAGTTTGGTTTATATAAAAATTAAAATGCTTTGTAGGAACAAAACGCTTAAATTGCTTGTTTTGGTGGATTACCATCGCCACAGGCGCTTTCTCAAGCCATGATAGTCTTCTAAAAACAGCCTCCAAAGAGGTGTCGCATAGATCGGATATTTGTTTGATGTTATGCCAGTTTACGTCGCCATCAGTCAAAGACTTAACCAATCGCTTTGGCATTAGTAGCCCAGATGCAAAGCCATTAGCTTGGCGTTCGAGCGGATCTTTAAAATAATCTCCAAGCTCAGAGTTGCCACACGCAAAATCTTGAGAGGAGCCTTGCATTATGTGCATACAAACGTGGCCTGCTTCATGTGCCGCAGTGAAATTTAGCCGCCGAGAATCTGGAATATTGCTATTAATAATAATTCCAGCCCCATCTTGACTACCGATTGCCTTACCTAAAAACTGATCGGATACAAATGCATGGAATTCCATTCTGATAGGAAAGCTTTCGTCTGAAACGGCATTAATAAATTGAATTACTTTGATCGGTAACTGATCAAAACCCAGATCTTCAAGTAAAGATTCGGCCTCCATTGCTCCTTTTTGTTCTTCCATACCAACTCCTTACTTCTTGGTGAAGCGTTCCATCATTTCTCGCAATATACGCTGATCCTGTTCTGGCAGCTTATCAAGTTCTCCCCATTTTCGGTAGAACTCAATCGTTTTATCTCCAGAATCTTCTGGTGCATCTTCTCCTGTTATTTCATAAGGTTTAACACCCAATGCCGAAGCGATTTTCCTCAGCACAACAATAGTTGGCATTCGGCCTTCGTCCTTTTCGATCATGCTCAGTGCTGCCGCTGTTATCCCAGCTTCGCTAGCGAGCCTTGCCTGTGTCCAGCCAAGTAATTCTCGCATGTGCTTTATGTTTTTGCTGATAAGTGCGGCTTGCTGAAGTTTGTCAGCCATAAAATAACCCTCCGTTAATTTTTATATTAACAGCAGTTGATCTATTTAGCTAGAAGGCGTATGTTTGTAAACGATGGTTAATAAATTAACTTCTGTTAATAACCAGCGAGAGCGACATAGGTGTAGGTGCAGACCTTGTTCACCTGTGAGTTTGTCTTAGAGAGATTTGCAGTGAACAAATTTATAAGAGGTAGCTAACTATGTCTTTACAAAACCAATTCTCAAAATTTCACGACAAAATTAAATTAGGACGAGAGGATGATACTTACCGGGAAGCCAGGTCGAAGGACTCTAGTATCCTGGATGATTTAAGGGATGAATTTAAAAACGCAGGTTATCCAATAATTGAAACGTTTATTCAAGGTTCTTTAAGCACGCATACAGGCATAAAGCACCCAGTGGCTGACTTTGATATCGATAGAGCAGTTGTTATTGATGCAGATAATGCTCCTGATGATCCGGTTGAAGTTAAAAAACTTGTTCTAAAAGTTTTGGAAAAGCGTGGTTTTAAAAACGCAAGAATAAAAAAGCCTTGTGTCACTGCTGACTACATGAATTTAAACCTACATATCGACATAGTCATATACCGGAAACTAGGTCAGCAGTATGAACTGGCAGTCGGTAAGTTGAACTCAAATGTAGAAAACCGTGTGTGGTCTCCTGCAGAGCCAAAAAAACTGATAGAACATATTAATGATAGCAGCCAATACATCGGCTCTGCAGACCTGAAAATCAGACAGGTCAAACGTTTGGTCAGATACGTAAAACGCTGGAGAGATGAAAAATTCGGCCAAAATGTAGGCAAAAAAGTGTTTTCAATTGGACTCACACTAATGTTGAAAGATAAGTTCAGTCCATCTATCAGCAATGACGGTAAACTCAGTGACTTGCAATCGCTACGCGACACTGTTTCAGCAATTTTGAATGCCAATTATTTCCAGTGGGTTGATGATGGTAAGTACAAAATCGATGTGCGGTTACCGGTTCAACCATACAGAAATGTTTTTGAAAACAGTAGTATTGACACAGGAACACAGCTCTATAACAAGCTAAATGCAATGTTGACTAAACTCGATCAAGCATTAAACGAAGATTCTTTGCGTAAACAATGTGAAATCTTGCAAGGACTGTTCGGTGGTGACTTTGAAGTACCAGAAAAGGAGCAAGACAGTAATGCCAAAAAAGTGGCTTACAGTAGCGCTGGGGTAGTTGGAACGTCACAGGGGGCATAGTGTGCTAAGCGAAATAAAACAGCACCTTATCAACCAGGGCTTCAACTGCACAACCAGTGAAGTAGCTGGAGGTGAGAGGATCGTAGTGGAAACAACGATCCTTAATCATGGTATACAATTAATGCTGGTAGCAGATCCTCCCTACTACCGCCTGCCCGAATTTTTCTTAATTAACCCTGATTCCATTGGCAGGTTGGCTCATGTCTCTGTTCATGAATATGCAGGGATTCAGATTGGCACTGTTTGTGTTAATGCTCCAGAGTCACTGTCAGTAAATTTCGAACAACCACTATTAGTCGTAGAAGAATCGCTTCGGAGGCATATCTTGTTGTTAGAGAAATGCATAACGAATCCAGATTGGAACCATAGTGAATTGCTTCGTGAGTTCTCCAGTGAATGGTTGCGAATCTGTGCTCCAGATAGCTTTAAACCCCTACTGGCAAATATCGCAAGGCCGGTTCTACAAACATTATCGGTATATAGGCCAGTAGGTGGCAAGCAATTTGGCATCGAAAGCCACTATATGGTTCATCCGGCTGACGATTCGCTTTCGGTTATCAGTGATATTCAATTATCTATAGATAAGGGTAATCGACGCATAGCAGGAAAAGCGGTTGTTATTCCAATCGAGACACTTACTCCTGCACCTAAACATTCAGATGCTCTCGATGAATGGTATTTAAATACAATATCTTCGCTACCGGTAAAGGTTAGAAGTGATTTACAACAAAAATACGGTCAATGGCGTGAAACTGCTTATTGGCTCGTGTTTACTGCCAAAACTGTTAATGATGAACGTACTTGGTTCGCACTGAAACTTAGCGGTAAAACCAAAAATGCGCTACCACTATCAGATGAAAAGCTGAAAAACTGGAAATTGGAAGCTTTACCAATACGGCTATTCAATCAAGAGAATACTGTGGAACGTGGTGGAGGCATTCTGTCGTTAGCAGACAAAAAGGTAGCAGTGATAGGTGTTGGCTCAGTAGGCTGTGAAATTGCGCATAAGTTATCTGCTGCCGGAGTCAGGCATCTTACGTTAGTAGATCCTGATGTATACGAAATCAATAATCTGTATCGCCATGTTTTAGAACAGCATTGGGTAGGAGCACCTAAAACCGCAGCCCTAAGTGTCGCTCTTCAACGACAATTCCCCTGGTCTTGTGCACAATGGAAATTAGATAAACTGATGGAGTTTGCTCGCAGTAGCCGTATGAATGATTTTGACCTGATTGTCATTGCTATAGGCAATCCGACCCAGGAACGGTTGTTTAAACAATACCTTTTGGATAACAACTCAAAAGTTGCTGTCATGAACAGTTGGTTGGAAGGTTTTGGCGTTGGCGACCACGCAACATTAGATATCCCTAGTTCAGAGGGATGTTTATTGTGCTCTTACGTTTGCCAAGAAACAGGTGTAAGAGGGCTTGTGTCAAATATGAATTTTATCGAACCCAATCAGGTAACCATGAAAAATATCGCTGGCTGTGGGGAACAATTTATTTCATATGGCGCAGCAAGTTCGGCTCAAACAGCTGTAATGGCAGCAAATTTGGCCATTCGGTATTTGGAAGGCAAACAAGCAAAGTCATGTAAAGTCAGTTGGAAGGGCTTAGATGAAGATGCAATGGCGGAGGGCATCAGGCTGACTCATCGTTACTACAATTTCAGCAGTTCGCTTGAATACTTACCTTTGGTTGATGAGGACTGTGATGTCTGCACTCATTGAGCAAGATACGGGCATCAAAGATACGAAAATTTACCTTTCCGAAGAACTAATTGACGTTTGGTATTCTTACAGGCAGATGTCACGTGATAGAAGTGAAGCTTTTGGAGCATTAATTGGTTCTCAGTCCGCTGACGCTAATGAATTTTGGCTAGAACACTGTACTACCCCTCAGAAAGAAGATTCTGCCACCAGAGTTAACTTTAATATGCGTGCTCCTCATCACCAGAAATCAGTTAATTCTTATTACGAAAGTTCGCATGGCAAACTAGGCTACTTGGGTACATGGCACACACATCCTGAACCAACACCCACCCCATCGTATATAGATATTGCAGATTGGAAGAAATGCATAAAACGTAACCCTGACAGAGAATTAGTCTTTGTAATTGTTGGTCAGAAAGACGTCTGTATCTTTCGGGAAATTAACGGGTCATTTAAACGAATTTTTAAGGAACAAATCGATGACTGACGAGAGGCTACATTTTCATCAAGCATGTTTTTATCCCATAGAGTCAATTGACAAGCTCGCAGAGTTTCTATTGGGCATTAAGACTTTTTTTGTGTGGGAGCATGTTGGATTACTTACCGATGAGCGTGTAAAAAACCAGATATATATATTGTATTCACATGAGTTCCGAGCCAGTTTTCGGCTTAACGTAATTGATGCGGAGCTTAAGGATGCTCTAACATTGATGGATTGTGGGGATAGTCTTGAGGTTCGCCACCTCCAGGGTCGCAACATATCTCAAAACGAATATGGAACAATAGAGTCGCTATTTAAAATATGGAATTCCTGTGTTAGCCAATCTAGAGTCTTGCCAGTCAATGACGTTATCGACTATATCTCTAGGAATATCGAACAGCGATTTAATAAAGGTCGTGGTAAAGATTTCACACAGTCCACAATTAATCAAGTGATGCGTGATAGTCATGGCTATTGTATGTTTGAAGGCTGCGGGGATAGATTGGATATTGATGATCTGACGGGGACATCTGGTAACTATTCATACTTGGCTCACAATGTTGCGTCATCCGAGAGTGGCCCAAGGGGTATACCTTATCTATCCGAAGAACTTTCTAATGAGCCAGCTAATATCTTGCTTCTATGCGACAAACACCACCGATTAATAGATCGAGTTGCGTGTGCTGATTACCCTGCATCCAGACTTACTCAAATGCGAACCGAGTTTTTAATTAATACTGAGAAATTACTTGAAGGACTGAGTTTCCAGCCTATTCCTGTATTTTCAGTTCTTTGGCCGGTAGGAGGCCATGTTGTTTCTCCCCCTGAATCAAGAGACATTGCAGGAAGCTTATCTAGGTTAAGAACTCGCATGAGAGGAGCATTGAATAATCTTAGTGACAATGAACGCCGATACAGAACCAAACCTGAACGGTTTACCAAAGAAATGGATGAAATTGTTACAGAGGAAGCAGAAACCATAGTTAATCAAACAAAAAATTATGGATATCGAGCGGCGCTATTCGCATTTGGGCCAATGCCTGCTTTGATCGGATTAGGAGCGTGTCTAGGAAATAAATCTGAAATCACGCCAATGCTCAGATACCGAGATGGAAACTGCTGGGTTTGGCCTCAGGATTCTCGCTCAGAAACACCTTACAAGGTGAACTGGAAGAGCGAAATAGGAAAATCATCAGAAGTCACGATCTCTATAGCATTAACTCAATATCCTGAAGTAATGAAAAAGACTGCAACAGCTCTCGGTTATCCTGAGATTGAAATCGTAGCCAAGCAAATGGGTAATGCGGCGATCCCGCATCCGGAAAACGGGTTAGAATTAAAAAGTGAACTTCATGCAATACTGCAAAAACTTCATGACCAATTTTCTGTGAAGCGTGTTCACTTGCTCATCTGTGCATCTAACGCTGCTTGTGTATTCATAGGTCAAGCCTTTGATCTCTATCAGCCAGCACTTCTTGTATATGACTTCGATGGTGACGAAATGAGGTCTAAACTGTCGATAACTCAAGTAAACGGAAAAGTTAATCTATCAATACCTCAATGAGTAGCCATCGTTAGAAGAGCCACTCTGTAGCATTACTAAAATTTGGTCAACTGGCGGTTTACAGAGGAGTAAGGATACATATGACTTTTAAGATTTTAAGCATTGATGGCGGTGGAATACGAGGGGTTTACCCTGCGCACATACTTAAATGTTTCGAAGAAAAACTCGGAATCAATCTCTTAGAGTCATTCGACATGATAGCTGGCACTAGTACGGGTTCCATAATAGCGGCTGGTGTTGCCTGCGACATCCGCGCAACCGAAATAGTTAACATGTACAAAGAACATGGCGAAGATATTTTCAAAAAGAAAAAGTCGAGAATACCTTTTAAGAAGCTTCGAAACATTACGCAACCGTTGCTTGAAAGCGTCTATGACTGTGGCAGTTTATATAAAGTTCTTAAAGGTGTTTTCAACGATAGTACGCTTGGGCAAATTGCCAAGCCTCTGATTCTACCTGCAACGGATGTTGGTAACGGCGGAGTTCATGTATTTAAATCGGCTTATGACCCAACGTTTAATCGCGATAGGTTGGTCAAAGTCAGAGATGCTGTTCTAGCATCTTGCTCAGCCCCAACATATTTTGACCCTCATAAAGTTGATGAGTACTTGTTATCAGATGGTGGTCTGTGGGCAAACAACCCAGCATTAGTGGCTGTTATCGATGCCCAAAAACGACTGGGGATAAATTACGATGATATACAAGTGGTATCCATCGGCACCGGTCATTCCAAAGTCGCCTATGGTTTAAAGCACAAGGGAGACTGGGGTCTTGCAACGGGCTGGAAGCATAAAGAATTTATAAGTTTCATGCTATCGCTTCAGAGCCAAAGCGCGTTGAATTATCTAAAGCTTCATTTGAAGCCTGAGCAAATATTAAGAATTGATTTTGAGTCAGATACTGATCTGCCACTCGATGACGTTTCTGAAATCGATAATTTGATCAGTTTAGCCGACAAGAATTTTACATATGGAAGTAAAGAGATTAGCAACTTTGTCTTAGGAGGAAATGTATCGTGACTCAAATAGTTTCTAGGGAAGAGGCCCTATTAACAGCGGCGAAAAAGTTGGATATTTCACCGACTAAATATAAGCAAGCGATTGATCGCTTTAATTCAATGAAAACGCACCTAGAGCAAGGTAACTATCCTGGAACATTTCGTGTCCCAGAGGTATACCTTCAAGGCTCTTTTAAGCTTGGAACAGAAATCCGCCCATTCAAAAATAGTAAAGATGCAGATTATGACATTGATTTGGTCTGCAACTTGGGGCATTCAAAACAGGCTGTACTAGCCTCCACTGTAAAAAATCAGGTTGGGGAACGGATTAAAGAGAATGGCACTTATTCCCGATTGTTAGATGATGAAGGAAAGCGCTGCTGGACTCTTAACTATGCTGAAGATGATGGGGTTGGATTCCATATGGATATACTCCCTTCTGTTGTAGAAAACAGTTTATTAGCCCGACCTCAATCAATTGCAGCTACAAATAAAGATCAAGAAAACAGCTACTCTTGGACAACGAGCAACCCGAAAGGATTTGCTGCATGGTTTTACGAAAGAAATGGCACTGTATTTGAACAAGCAAAATTAACTCAGAAACAACGCATCTTCAACAATCAAAGACAGTTGTACAATTCGATTGACGATGTTCCAAATATCCACGTTAAAACGCCGTTGCAGAGGGCCAATCAGCTATTAAAGAGACACCGTGACGTAAGGTTTTCACAATCAGATATTGAAACCTTCAAACCAATCTCAATGATCATTACTGTATTAGCTGCCAATAGTTATAACAATGAAGCAACTATCTATGACACGTTGAGAAATCTAATATCATCTTTAAACCAGCACTCTCATCAATTAAGCAATAGCTTTGTTTTTAATGATTACTACGCAAGAAATACCTACACATTGATAACTCGCACATCTGATGGGAAGTGGCTTATCCCCAACCCTGCTAATCCGGGAGAAAACTTCGCTGACCGATGGCATGAGGATGATAACGCAAGAGCAAAAGCTTTTTTCCGATGGGTGGATTGGCTCAGAGACGATTTCATCAATATTGATACCTTTATCGAGGAAGATAAGTTAACTAAGTCACTTGTTGATGTATACAAACCAACAAATCTACCTGCACTAAGCTTTAATGTGCCCCATAAGGAACAACTTCGATACCCTATTGTTGCAAACATATATTCAGCGAATATAAAAGCAAGTTATAAATCCAACATATATTGGAAAGAGTTTCAGTCTGGACAGCCTTTACTCAAAGGAAAGGAGTTAAAGTTCAAACTTAAGACTAATGTTCCTGCACCGTTCGACGTTTATTGGCAGGTAGTAAACACAGGTCAAGAGGCGGCAAATGTAGGGCAGCTTAGGGGGGAAATATCTACTCAATCAAACACGTCTGCAGACGAAATTTATCGAACAGAATCCACCTCCTACACTGGTGATCATTGGGTTGAGGGATTCGTCATCAAAGATCGTGTATGCGTTGCGAGAACTGGTGAATTTGTCGTAAGCGTCAGAGATAGGTTCGCTGTATGAATAACGTGAACTTCCAAGAAGAATTAAGTGCAAAAACTACAACACTTACGCTGCTAACTAATCTAGGCGTTGTAACATTACAAAAATTTGGTCAACTGATGAAATTCTGTAATGACGGCAAAAAGTTTCTCTGGCACGCTTTGGGGCAATATTGATTTACATTGGGAAGTGGTCATTTTCATATGATTCAATCAACGAAATCCATTTTTCAAGTTCGTCACCTTCGGCGGTATTAGGCAATGCATCAAACAGTTCGTCAATTCGCTTTAAAGCAGCTCGATACTCTTCTTCAGAACTTATTGATTTCTCTACACTATAAGGAATGACCTCTTTTCCAACAGAGGGGGCATCAAGCAATTCTGCTAAATCATTAGGTATTGGGGCCGTTGGATCACATTTTGAGAGCAATGTATTGAATTTCGAATTCTTCATTTAGTTCCTCCAGTCAAATCGCAAATGATCCTGAATACAATGTGGAGCAATACCAAAATATGGTCAACCCAACAGGACCGAACATTACAACTTCGGCCACAGATAAATTGAAAAGGGTCAAAATTAGCATTTTATCATAGGCAAACAGTCCCACTTGGTTGTGTACTGAGGGCTAAGCAGTTCTCGCCGCATAGCCCACTTTTGTTCGATTCCCTGTGCAGCTAAGAACAGCGTATCACGGCCATACCTAAAGTTAATGCCATCAAGCGCTTGCATCAAAGCAGGATTAGCTTTTGGCGCATTAAATAAGTCGAATTGCTGACGCTTGTCACAAACGAGGTTGATGAGCCCAACTCCGATTTTGTAGTAACGTACACCTTCTCTGAATAATTTGGGTGCAGCCGCTGAGACAGCCTGCGTCATTTCGACCGTGCTATTTGTCGCACATGGGAAATGGATCAGCGTTTTAAAGCTTTTAGGTTGATCATCAAAAGGCGAATTACTGGCGAACAGTAGCATTGATTTGCAACTAGATCCCTGTGCCCTTGCCTTCGCTGCTGCAATTCCAACATGCTTACTCAATGCCTGCAGTAAAGAGTTAAAATCGGTTATCCGCTCACCAACTGAACGAGTTGAAAATATCTGCTGTTTATCGGCTCTTGCCTGATCCCATTGTTTGCACTCGATGCCATTTAGCTCACGAACCGTACGCTCGATTTCAATGCTAAATTGCTTACGAGCATGCCCTGCAGGCATTTGTGCTAGGTCGTAGGCCGTTTTAATATTCATCAACTCTAGTTTTTTACTAATAGGGGACGATAGAGAAAACGGACAAAATCGTACGCTAAGCGTGCGGCCTGTCAGGTTGAGGCCCTAGAGGTTGCAGGCGAGTCGTCAGAAAATGCTGGAATCGGCCCTATTCTGACACTGCCCAAGGTTCCGGCCTGACGCCCAGTTAGGGCATGCCTCAATCTGACGGCTGCGAACCGCCAGGGACAGGCGCAATGTCAGATTCTGTCGCGGCCTTGGCGCGTGCCTGGAAGCGTTCATAGCAATCCAGCCCGCAGAAATGTTCGACGTATTCCGCGCCTTCCGGGGTGAAGGCGGCATCGAGCGGAATTTCTTTGCAGCATACGCAGCAGGTGGTGCAACTGGCAGTGTTCGGGGCGTTTGCGTTCATGGTGGTACTCCTCCAGATTGGTAGCGAAGCTCAAAGCTGCCCACTCTCGGCTGGCTGGGAAGCGGTCATGATCTTCC
Organism: Shewanella sp. SM73; assembly: GCF_025653795.1. NCBI lineage: Bacteria > Pseudomonadati > Pseudomonadota > Gammaproteobacteria > Alteromonadales > Shewanellaceae > Shewanella > Shewanella sp. SM73. The sequence goes on along the minus strand of NZ_JAKKRY010000015.1, from coordinate 19,893 downwards.
CTTGAAGGCCCGCAGCAGCCGCGTCACAGACAGGACAAACAAGCCGGTCAGCGTGAGGGCTGCAATACCCCAGTGCTCCCCGATGAACGCGCCGGCCGTCGTGCCGGCTAGCACAATGGCGAGAATCGGCAAATGGCAGGGACAGGTGAGCACGGCCAGCGCGCCCCACAAGTAGCCGGTGATCGGTTTGTGCGTCTCAGACGGCAAGTGCTCTGGGCTGTTCATGGCAGACTCTCCGCGTGCTGTGCCGGTTCGGTTGGCATGGCGGCCAGTTGCATTTCGAGGCTGGCCAGGGCCTCGCGCCGACGCTCGACGAGTTGCCGCAACACGGCAAGCTGCGCAGACGCACCGTCACCGTCCGCAGCATCCAGCGCCCGGCACAGCCGCGCCAGTGCGTCCAGGCCGATACCCGCTTCGAAGGCAGCCCGTACAAAGCGCAGCCGTTGCAACGCGGTGTCATCGAACAAGCCGTAGCCGCCCGTGGTGTACGCGACCGGCCGTAGCAATCCGCGCAGCAGGTAGTCGCGCACGATATGCACGCTCACCCCGGCATCAAGGGCCAGCCGGGACACTGTGTAGGCGCTCATTGAACACCTCCTTTTCCTCATCCGGCGCAGCACGAAAGCTGCTTCACGTCCTTGCTGAAGGTCTGCGCCGCGAGCTTCAGCCCTTCGACCATGGTCAGGTAGGGGAACAATTGGTCGGCCAGTTCCTGCACGGTCATACGGTTGCGAATGGCGAGCACCGCCGTCTGGATCAGTTCACCCGCTTCCGGGGCCACCGCTTGCACGCCGATGAGCCGTCCGCTACCTTCCTCGATGACCAGCTTGATGAAGCCGCGTGTGTCGAAGTTGGCAAGCGCACGCGGCACGTTATCCAGTGTTAGCAGGCGACTGTCGGTCTCGATCCCGTCGTGATGTGCTTCCGCCTCGCTGTAGCCCACGGTGGCGACCTGCGGGTCGGTGAACACCACGGCCGGCATTGCGGTCAGGTCCAGGGCCGCATCGCCGCCAGTCATGTTGATCGCCGCACGAGTGCCGGCCGCTGCCGCCACATAGACGAACTGCGGCTGGTCGGTGCAGTCGCCGGCCGCGTAGATGTTCGGGCTACTGGTGCGCATGCCCTTGTCGATGACGATGGCCCCCTGCGCATTGACGGCTACCCCCGCCGCTTCCAATGCCAGGCTGCGCGTGTTCGGTGTCCGGCCGGTGGCGACCAGCAGCTTGTCGGCGCGCAATTCACCGTGCGTGGTGGTCAGCACGAATTCACCGTCCATATGGGCGACCTGGCTGGCTTGCGTGTGCTCCAGCACCTCGATGCCCTCGGCACGGAAAGCGGCTGTCACCGCCTCGCCGATGGCCGGGTCTTCACGGAAGAACAAGGTATTGCGCGCCAGGGCCGTGACCTTGCTGCCCAGCCGGGCAAAGGCTTGCGCCAGCTCCAGCGCCACCACCGACGAGCCGATTACGGCAAGGCGTTCGGGAATGGTGTCGCTCGCCAGGGCCTCGGTGGAAGTCCAGTAGGGTGACTCTTTCAAGCCCGGAATCGGCGGGACCGCCGGGCTGGCACCCGTGGCGACCAGGCAGCGGTCGAACATCACGACGCGCTCGCCACCCTCGTTCAAACTAACGATAAGGCTCTGGTCGTCCTTGAAACGCGCTTCACCGTGCAGAACGGTGATGGCTGAATTGCCGTCCAGGATGCCTTCGTACTTGGCATGACGGAGTTCTTCGACACGGGCCTGCTGCTGGGCCAGCAGCCGCTCGCGCAAGATCGTCGGCGGTGTGGGTGGCATGCCGCCGTCGAATGGGCTTTCCCGGCGCAGATGGGCGATGTGGGCGGCGCGGATCATGATCTTGGACGGCACACAACCGACGTTGACGCAGGTGCCGCCGATGGTGCCGCGCTCAATCAGCGTGACCTGCGCGCCTTGCTCGACGGCCTTCAGTGCTGCCGCCATCGCGGCTCCACCGCTACCAATGACGACGACCTGCAACGGGCGTTCGTTGCCACTGGGCTTATCAGCGGCCCCTATCCAGCCGCGCATCTTGTCGAGCAGGCCGGCGCGGTTGTCCGTCGGTGGCGCATCGGCAAGCGTTGCCTCGTAGCCCAGTCCGGCCACGGCGGTAGTCAGCGCATCCGATGACGTGCCCGCCTCAATGGCGAGTTGCGCTGTGCCCTTCGGATAGGACACCAGCGCCGATTGCACGCCGGGCACTTTCTCCAAGGCTTCCTTGACGTGAGCCGCGCACGAGTCGCAGGTCATCCCGGTGATTTTCAGGGTGGTCATGTATTTTTCCTTTTCTGTGGTGGCTACGGCTGTTGCCGTCAGCCACGTTGTTCTGGCAATTCACAGCTGTCCGGCCCGCAGCGGCGATGTGCTGGCGAGATGAAATCCCAGACCGACACCCCAACCATCAAGGCCAGGCCGACATAGAGCAGTCCACCGCTCTGCCAGCCGTAAGCCCGCATTAAAAACACCGCTGCCAGCACCAAGATCGGGCCTATCGTGCCGAGCGCCGTGCGTCGCCACTGTCGATGATTGAGCCAAGCGATAGCATTGGCGAGTAACGCGATGCCGGCGAACATCGGCAGCAGGATGCCAATGAATAGCCCCTCGTACTGGCTCAAGAAGCCCAGTCCGATGGCCGCGCCAAAGCTGGCGATGGCAGGAAAACAGGCGGCGCAGCCCATCGCGGAAACGACGCTGCCGAGCGCGCCGGTTTTGCCAGCGATGCGCGTGATGAGTCCCATGTGTCGCTCCCGAGTTCGGTTAACGGATCAGCGTTTGAGGCTGGACGGATAGCCCGCGTCCTCGGTCGCCTTGGTCAACTTCTGGACGTTGGTCTTGGCATCGTCGAAGGTGACGACGGCCTGGCGCTTGTCGAAACTTACGTCGGTCTTGCTCACGCCCTCAACCTTGGAAAGCGCGTGCTTGACAGTGATCGGGCAAGAGGCGCAGGTCATGCCAGGCACGGACAGCGTGACGGTCTGGGTGGCGGCCCACACGGGGGCAACAACGGCAGCGAGGGCGAGGGCGGCAAACAGTTTTTTCATGATGAACTCCTGTGATTAATAGAAAAATGGCATGACGTAGGGAAATCCGAGCGAGACCAGGACCAGCGCGGCCACGATCCAGAAAATGAGCTTGTAAGTAGCTCGCACTTGGGGAATCGCGCAGACCTCACCCGGTTTGCAGGCTTGCGCCGGGCGGTAGATGCGCCGCCAGGCGAAAAACAGCGCGACCAGCGCTGCGCCGATGAAGATCGGGCGATAGGGTTCCAGCACCGTCAGGTTGCCGATCCATGCCCCGCTGAACCCCAAGGCGATCAAAACCAGCGGCCCCAGGCAGCAGGCCGACGCAAGAATGGCGGCCAGCCCACCGGCGAAGAGCGCGCCGCGCCCGTTTTGTGGTTCAGACTTTTGTGGTTCAGACTTTTGTGGTTCAGACTTTTGTGGTTCAGACATACGCTTGTCCTTTCAAATTTGGTTTGGATAGCTTAAGCTTACTTCCGTAGTTATGTACGGAGTCAAGCGATATGCAAATTAATTTTGAGAATCTGACCATTGGCGTTTTTGCCAAGGCGGCCGGGGTCAATGTGGAGACCATCCGGTTCTACCAGCGCAAGGGCCTGCTGCCGGAGCCAGACAAGCCCTATGGCAGCATTCGCCGCTATGGCGAGGCGGATGTAACACGAGTGCGGTTCGTGAAATCGGCCCAGCGGCTGGGCTTTAGCCTGGACGAAATCGCCGAGCTACTGCGGCTGGAGGATGGCACCCATTGCGAGGAAGCCAGCGGCCTGGCCGAGCACAAGCTCAAGGATGTGCGCGAGAAGATGGCCGACTTGGCACGCATGGAGGCCGTGCTGTCTGAACTGGTGTGCGCCTGCCATGCGCGGAAAGGGAACGTTTCCTGCCCGCTGATTGCGTCACTGCAAGACGGAACGAAGCTCGCTGCATCGGCGCGGGGGAGTCACGGGGTGACTACGCCTTAGCGTGCTTTATTTTCCGAATTCTGAGACGACCCCAACTAGCGAAATGTTACAGATTTAATAGGGGTCTTAGTCTGCGAATCTTCATGGGAGACGGGACTAATCAGAGCCCTCGCTCTTGGATAACATTAGACGCTCGCGCGCAAAATTCCACCCATTCCGATAAGGCGGCGTATAGAGCCTTAGCGGCATCTGAGGTTGGCGCGTACTTATCTCTGTCGCAAGCCCATCTGGTGAACCGCTTCAGGGTATGCAGGCATCGTAGTCAGTGTCTGAGGGTCGGTTGAGGTCAATTTTGACTTCAAGAATCTAGACGTGGAGGGGAGGCCTCATGCCCGGCAAGACTTTAATTTCCATTGGCATGAGGCGCATGTTATTCGTGAACAGGCAAGATCCAAGTTTAAGCTTGTTTACTGATATTTTGCGGAGCCGATGAACTTAGAGAAATGCTCGCACCATATTTGGACCGTTGTAAACTCGTTGACGTTGACGCTTGCAGGAATGGTTTTCTTGAAATTCCCGAAGTTTTTCAATTCGCCAATCAGAATTGCTTCTTTCTTTATGTCCAAAAACGATTCTTTGTCGGTGGCTTGTTTCTTTGTCAGGTAAATTTTGTAGTCTGGACCAGGTGCTACATCACCTTTAAATACAATTTCGTTATCCGTAACAAAAAGTTGTCCATTCGCCCAGTGAAGGGCGTCGCTGCCTTTCTGATCTTTCTTGAACTCTCCGCTATACTTTGCCACCTTTTGCACTTCTTCAATTTCGGCGATGGTGGCGTTTTCTTGTGCTGTCAAAATCGGAAGTATATAGATCCCTAGCCCAACTCCCGCGCCAAACAGAGCCAGGTGGGACGCGAGCAGAATTATTTTTAATTGCTTTTTCATGGGTTGCCTCATGCAGTGAGTTATTTGGTGTGTCCATCATAATAGCTGGTTGCAGGATCTGAGTGCAAGGGGTTATTGAATTGAAGCGGGAGCATCATGCCGCATCACCACGGCTTCTTGCATCACTTCGCCCATCACCTCGATCGGGCATTTGAAGTCGAAGCGTTTGCGCGGTCGCATATTCAGTTGCAAAGCGATGGCGTCCAGGGCTTCCTGACTATGCACCGACAAGTCCGTGCCCTTGGGCAGGTACTGGCGGATCAGTCCATTGATGTTCTCATTGCTGCCGCGTTGCCAGGGGCTGTGCGGGTCGCAGAAGTAGATCGCCACCCCGGTCCGCTGGGTGATCTCGGCGTGCCGCGCCATCTCCCGGCCCTGGTCGTAGGTCATGCTCTTGCGCACCGCCAGCGGCATGCCATTGAGCGCCGCACTGAAGCCCTCCAGCGCCGAGGTCGCCGTCGCGTCGGCCATCTTGATCAGCATCAGGTAGCCGCTGGTACGCTCCACCAAGGTGCCCACCGCCGAGGCATTGGCCTTGCCCTTGATCAGGTCGCCCTCCCAATGGCCTGGCATCAGCCGGTCTTCGACCTCCGGCGGGCGCACGTGGATGCTGAGCATTTCAGGGATCTGGCCGCGCCGATCGACGCCGCCAGAGCGCGGCCTGCGACTCGTCTTGCCCTGGCGCAGGCAGATGATCAGCTCCTTGCGCAGGCCACCGACCGGCAGGGCGTAGATCGCGTTATAGATCGTCTCGCGGCAGACGTAGGCCTCTCTGAGGCTGGGTATGTTCATGCTGCGCAGCTTGCCGGCAATCTGCTCGGGAGACAAACCCTCACGCAGCATATGGACGACCAGCTCGAAGCGCTCACTGCCCGGCAGCAGCTTGCACTGAGGCCTGCAGACCTGGCGGCGGACCTGCATCTGCTGCTGGGCAGCACAGGCCTGGTAGCGGGTGCCAGGGGCCCGGTTGCGGCGCAGCTCCCGGCTGATGGTCGAGGGGGAGCGGCCGAGCATCCGGGCAATTCGCCGCTGGCTGAAACCTTGGGCAAGGCCGAGTTGAAGGGTCGCACGTTCGGGGATACTGAGTTCGTGATAGGACATAGTGGCAGCACCGTACCGGAAAGGTCAGGTGTTGCACTCAGTTTTTGCGGCCGCCGTGCGTGATATGGCTTTGAGGGGAGGTAGTCGAAAGAATATTGGTATCTTTTGGGAGTTCTAAGTTTCGACCCGTCACTGGTAAATTCTGGCGCATAAGAGCCTCAAGGGTTGGCTGTTTTATTTTATTGTATTCGGCATTAAGCCCAATTTCTTGAGCGTTACGATAAAGCTAAATAACTGTGCGAAATAGTAGATCACTCAGGTAAGGGAACTCAATGCAGTTTGCGCGATCAGATCAGTCGCCAAACAAACCAAACCCACAAACGCATTGAGTATGAACAAAATAGCATTTTTGTACGGCGCTGAACAATGATTGACGATCTAACGCTCCAGAACCAAATCAGGGATCTGGCTTTAGCGAGTCGGAGCGAACCGACCGATGGTTGGCGTACCGAAGAGCTTGACCCTAAGTTGTGGAACGGTTGGCGTAAAATGATTCAGGGGGACCGGCTAGAAATCGCTGAATACGATCTGACGGCTAAGGTTAGCCAAGGGGACTCTCCTAGTGACAAGCCCGGAGTGGTTGAAGGTCTAAAACAAAGAATAAGGGCTTACAACTTTAGTAAACAAAGGACGTCATCAATAGCAGTGATATAAAAAGTTATCTTTGCCGCCCCGATAAGGCTTTACGGGGCGACTAAGTCTCACCCAACCGACAATTCCGATAGTTTCAGAATAAGCTTTGAGTTTTCTAAGATTGGAATTACTACACCACAGCACGTACTCGAGATACTACAAATAGCTTTTTGGTAGGACCGATACCGAATAAATATCCATAATACATCAGGAGAAACTTTTTTTAATTTTCTGTAACCGGTCATAAATCAGTGGCGGATAATTTGCATGATATTCACCACACTCTGGGCAATGCTCTTGTTTTAGGTACGCTTGATTGTCGAGATCTTGATAAGGAAAAACGCTGAAGAGAAGTTCGTGCTGCATAAGCGTTTTATAAAAACTCTTATGATAAGGTGCAATCTCGCTGTCTTTGATTTTGTCGAAATATAGGTCAACGCTGTTCAAAATGCTCATAATTTCTTTAACCCCGTCGAACCTTAAAATGTCGTCATCTTTGTGAATATCAACATCTAAGCTCTCTAGATCCTCAATGAAACATTTAATCGCTCGCCGGGAATGCAAAAGGATCATTTGCGACTTGCCATCAATCATCTTTTCCTGATCGTAGCTAAAATTTTTAATGTTTCTTTCGACGAACATATAAAGTTCGTGAAGCTGATTCAACTCGTGCCTCAGTTGCTCCTTCGTATATTCCTTTTCGATTTGCTGATGGAGGATGCCATTAGCGTCAATCTGAGCTTTTAACACCAGAAAGAGAAGCACTGAACCCAGAATTTGTACAAATGGGCTTGAAATACCTCCAAGAACATCTCCTATTTCGCCATAACCTTTCAAATATTGCAGCGGAAGAAGAGGTGCAAACAAAGGGATAAGCAGGCAAGCCGCACCACCAATGACTATGACCCAGAAAGCTATTTTGGTAACAGGAGAGTTATAGATATTCATTTTTACACCTTTTCAGAATTTTCTTTTCTGTACGCGCTAGGAGTTTTGCCAATTTTTTTCTTAAACAACTTTTGAAAGTGTTCATGTGCCGGATACCCAATGGCTTCACTCACTTCGGGAACAGACTTACCGGATTCTTTAAGCAGCTGCTTTGCTTTTTCAAGCCGACAATAGGTTAAATAATCAAGAGGTGTCATGCCTGACAGCTCCTTAAATTTGACGCTGTAGTTCGTACGCGACATCCCCGCAATCCCGGCGAGATCGTCAAGACCCCATTTTTTATCGAGACTATGATGAATAGCTTCCAAGGTTTTGCTGAGTTGCGGATTTTCGATCAGTTTGAAGAATCCAGCATTTTTATTGGATTTGTACATGTGGATTCTTAACGCTTGCACGAAGATAATTTCGGTCAGCTTTCTGACTAACGTGTTGCTTCCAGGAAGCCCTGATTTTGCTTCCTGCTCTATAATACTTAAAAGCATGGCAAGCCAAGGCGAGTGGGAGTTATCAGCACTCTTGATATGCACGACATTTGGCAGCGAATTTAAGAATGGATGATCGGGTCCGCCATTAAAACAAAAATGTCCGCAAACGACGTTGGCTTTGAGCTTGCTCTGATCACCGTATTCCAAAACTTGAGCTTCGGTGAGGTTGGCTTTAGCTCTAAATTCGACCGCAGGCTCGGCCTTGATTTTTGGTGCACTGGCCATGGTGTGCTCCATCCCTTTGAAAAAGATCAAAATATCGCCCTGCTCCGCCAATGCTTTAAGTTTAAGTTTTGGCACCTCATACCAAAACTCGCCATGAGTCACGATGTGAAATCTCGCTAGATTCTCTTCCTGCGGGAGGCTGATGCCCCAGTCTCCCGCAAATGAGGTTCTATACCAGTAGCTGCTAGTAAGCTCTACCTTATCTAAAATTTCACTGAGAACATCCATATATAGCTCCTACGTAAACTGTCCAATAGGTCATGTTATACGAACTATTGAACATATTATATCTATTTTACATGCTGTAAAGTCAGTCTAATCAGTAAGTGGATGAAAACTAAGGAGGCTTTATGAAACTAGATTATGTGATCGTTGCCGGAGGGTGTTTTTGGGGTCTCGAAGACCTCCTTAGGAGTCTGGACGGTGTGACGTCAACGAAGGTGGGCTACTCTGGCGGAGATTTTGATGATCCTACCTACGCCGATATTATAACAGGGAAAACGGGGCACGCCGAAGCGGTTCGCGTGGAATACGACCAAGACGAAATATCTCTCGAAGAGATTCTACATTACTTTTTCAAAATCCATGATCCGACTACGAAGAATCGCCAAGGAAATGATGTTGGCACTTCGTATCGCTCGGCAGCGTTCTATCGTGACGATGCACAGAAAGCGATTATCGAAAACGTGATTGATGAGGTCAATGAGATCGGTCGCTTCGAGAATGAAGTGGTCACGACCGTCACCCTGGAAAAAGAATTCTACGACGCTGAGGCATATCACCAAAACTATTTGCAGAGGAATCCCAGCGGATACTCTTGCCATTTTGAAAGAGACTAAATCATGAACCAAATGAACGAGGAAAAAATGAAAGCACTTAAGAATGTTGTTATTTATACGAAAGACCATTGTCCATTTTGCGCACGCGTGAAGAATTACCTAACTGCTGAAAAGGTCGATTTCAAACAAATTCGCGTAGACGACGATCCGAAGACTTACCTGGAGTTGAAGGAAAGAACAAATCTCCAAACTGTACCGCAAGTTTTTGTGGATGGAGAATTCATTGGTAGTGCTACAGACTTCTTCTCGTGGATTGATAGCTAAAGAGTGAACCCTAAAATAAAGGAGCAAATATATGTTCAATTGGAAAAGCATTTACAACTACCTGGATAACGGCACTCCCGCGCCTCCCAAAAAAGTAGAAAAGAGCGAGGAAGAGTGGAAAGAAATTCTGACGCCAGCGCAATTTCGGGTCATGCGGATGAAAGGCACCGAACGCGCGCACACCGGAGAACTCTGTTCATTTTATGAAGCTGGAAGGTACGCCTGTGTGGGCTGCGACACCGAACTCTTTGACTCGAACCTAAAGTTCGATTCGGGAACGGGATGGCCGAGTTTTTCTGAGCCAGTCGCAGACAACGTAATTCAATATGAACTGGATACGACCTTCGGGCGCAGAATCGAAGTGCTATGCAATGTGTGCGAAGCCCATCTGGGGCACGCTTTTCCAGACGGTCCTGAGCCATCAGGGGTCCGATTCTGTATTAACTCGGAGTCATTGAAGTTTGTAGAATAATTTTTAAATCGAGGGGGTTTATGAAAGTGAACCTTTTGAAAAAAGGAGCCGTTCGTGTTGATTAAGCTGTTCGGTCATAAAGACTGCCATAAAACCAAGATTTACCATTCGTACTTGCAAGAAAAAGGGAGCCAGTTTGTTTTTTTGGATGTTCATGAAGACGACGCGGCTGCTGATGAACTGTGCTCCCTCTATTCGAACGGAAAGCTGAATTTCCCGACAATAGTGGTTGGGACAAAGAAGCTGAGAAACCCCAAGTTCAAGGACCTTGACAGGTGGTTGGAAGCTTCAATGAAATAATGAGTTTTTTAGAATTATTAATAACTTAATAAGCAGTAAGATCAATGATTACAGCAATTTTCCGCAGTTGTGTTACCAAGAAACATGCTGCGGAGTTTTAGCAAAGATACTTCATCAAGCTGGTGTTGGAAAACGTGGTCTTATCGTCGTTTGCACGGCGTGAGGAATGGGAGTGGCTTCAATTTTTGAAAGTTAGGTGAAAAATATGTCGGATCTAAAAATGAATAAAGAAGACGGTGTTGAAAGCTATGAATTTGCAACCCCTGAAGCAATCGAAGAAGCATTGAAAATCGGGAAGCTTAGTCAAACGGTTTTCGGCATGGGTTGCTTTTGGGGACCGGATTCTAATTTTGGAGGGACGCAGGGAGTAGTGCAAACACGTGTTGGCTACGCTGGAGCATCAACTCTGGATCCGAGTTACCGCAACATCAACGGACACGCCGAAGTCGTCAGAGTGATCTACGATAAAGACCAAATCAGCTACAGGGAACTTCTTGGAAGTTTTGAATCATGGTCTGTTCATGGTAGAAAGCAGGGCCAGTATCGCCAGATACTTTTTGTTTTTGATCTGGAGCAAAAACAAGTAGCTGAAGAACTGATTCAAGCGATTGGAAAGGAGAAATCTCCCGAGGTGATTGAGGCCGGAGAACAAAATGGTTATTTTTGGCCCGCCGAAGATTACCATCAAAAGCATCGTCTTCGCAGAAACAAACAGCTTGTAAGTCTTGCAGAAGTAGATTTCGGTCCTCGCTGGGATGAACATCTGTATTTTACTAAATTAAATAGTACCGATAGAAAAGGCTTCAGTCTCTCAAGCTGGCTAAAAAAGTTGTCTCCGGAAATGCAGAAAGCTTACCGAATCGGTTAATCTGAAATTGCAGCTGGCTAAAGAACTCTATTTTCTATATGTAAAGAATGTGACGATCTCCTTCACATGGAGTCCAAGAGAGCATAAAAAATCTGTGTAAGTCGCATTACCCATGTATTTGAAAGGAATAAATAATGCCAATATCAGACCAGCTTATCGACCGAAGCAAGACCTCAGTTTTTATGAGGTCTTGAGATCAGCGCAGCATGAACAGATCTCTTACAGTGTGGCGAACACACTGGTTTGATTGCGGCCTTGGGTTTTAGCTTTGTATAACATCTGATCGGCGACTTCGAGCAACTGCTTTTTGTCGTCAAATAAATCAGCGCTGGCCAAACCTATGCTGACCGTTAATTGTCGTAATAACCACTCATGGTTAGCCACTACCAGCCTTAACTTTTCCAGTGTTTTATTTGCGGACGCTGTGTCTGTGCCTGGCAGGATCAGCACAAACTCTTCACCACCATAACGGGCGAAAAAGTCATAGTTCCTGCTATGGCGCTGAAACAGAGCCGCGACTTGACTCAGTGCCTCATCTCCTGCGGCATGACCATAGCTGTCGTTAAAACTCTTAAAGTGATCAATATCAATCAATGCCAGTACAAAAGATTGTCCTGTTCTTTGCCAGCGAGCAAATTCAGCTTCAAACTTGAGGTCAAAAGCTCTTCTGTTGTTCACCCCTGTCAGCGCATCCGTCATGCTGGTATTATGTAATTGTTCGCCGACTTTTTTCAGCTCCAGTATGGCGATCACTTGTCTGGACAGAGCCTGCAAAGAGCTTATCTGCCGCTGGTTCAGCTGCTTAGGAACATGATCATAGACACAAATAGTACCAATCACTGCACCTTCGGGATCAATCAGCGGCGAGCCAGCATAAAATCGGTAGCCAGGTCCTGAAATCACCATAGCATTGGTACTGAATCTGTGATCTAAAGTAGCGTCAGGGACCACCATTACCGCATCAGGTGTTTCCATTGCATACACGCAAAAGGACTCTTTAATTAATACAGAGGTACGCGAAATACCAACTTTTGCAATTAGATTCAGCTTTGTGTCATCGGTTCGCGTCACCATAGCCACTGGTGCATCACAGATATAACACGCCAGTTCAGTGATATCCCGCAGGTTCTGATCTGCTTCAGCAGGTGCTTTTAGTGTGGTTTCTGCACTAGCTGTTTGAGCTAAACTAAAGGTCATGTACTTCTCCGTTTTTCTACTGCATTTTTCAAAGATCCTGCATAGAAAAATGAATTAAATCGTTGATTTAACTCTAGCATAGATCTGTCAGACTTGAAGTTATCTCTGTAGCAATGGTATTGTTTTGTACAATATTCGCCTGCTTGATTTGAGTTTTAGCTGTATTTATAAACTTTTGGCTTTTCCGGTCGCAGGCTCTATAATTTGCTCGTTTAAATCCAACTCTTCGTCTAACGTCATCTATTTAGTGTGCATGCGGCCTCCGGAGCATTTTCCGTGGCTTATTTTACCGAAGCATCGGGATTGCTAAATAGAGCTGAACGCTGTAATGCGCTTTCGAACTGAGCTTTCCGTAACTTCGGCATTAGTTCATGTACCTTGCTTACTGGATGTTGGTTGACGCGCAGCAGCACGTCCGTCAGATAATCGTAAACGTTAATAGCAGTGTTGACCTTGCTTTGAATGACGCCAACATGCTTAGCACCAAGCTCCGTTCAGCAGAATCACAGCCAGTTTTTCAGTTATCCCAAGTGTCACTCTCAGATTAAAGGCCGCCATACCGGATGTAGTGCCAACAAGAAAACTAAAACACAACTTCGCTGATCATCGCTGAGTGTTTATAAATCGTCTCCCATCACCGGTATCGATAAGCAGATAAGCCTGGTTATGCCATTAGCAGTTCTTGAAGCATTCCTGCTTTCAATGTCGTCAACGTGATCACGATTTGAGTTGAGATAACGACTCTGTTGCTGAAGACTCTCAGTTAATTGCCACTCACCAGATTCAAGAACAGCACCCGCTAACTCGGCACATACTGTTGCAAAACCATAAAGCGCTTGATTATCGCGGGTAAAACGCAGCGGCATCGTCTGGCCTTTTACAAGAAGGGACCATTCCAAAACTCTGTACTTACCTTTTAATCGGTTACTGACAAAAATAGTTATACTTGTACCGCTGGCGCCAACAACTAAAAAGCTCGTGATAGCTAGTCCTATCAGAGACCATAACTCTGGTTTCCCACTTAGTAACAGTGGATTAGGCAAATGACTCCTCAAAACGAGATCAGCACCAAGGGTCAGCGCTGTTTTATACACTGCTTGTTCTAATAATGGAGTTGCATTGACCAGTGACGCAACAGCATCACAACTATAAGGTTCTAGAACTGCCGTAGCTCTCAACCATTCTGTTTCATGGGCAATCGCCAACAAATTTGACCAAATTCGAACCAGTGCCGCTATATGAATGGAGTTTTCATCAGTCAGGACGGTTTGATTAAGCTGCTTATCCAGTTCCTGATGCCAGTATTGGTATTGGCTTGTCAAAAGTACAAACAACTCAGATTGAAGCAACTTATTATTAGTTACCGGTCTTATCCTATTTGACATCTCATTGAATAGTTGTATAAATTTTTTGTCTGCTTGTTGCTCACGCTTTAGCAGATCTTGCTGTTGTTGAAGCATCTGTAAATCGTATTCAATGGCCTGCTTAAAAAGTGTGAGTAAGGAACAGTGTTGTGATGCCCGATCTGGGCTTGAAAAGTCCAACATACACAAAGTACCGAAAGTTTTTCCGCTAGGCCAAAGCAATGGCAGGCCATAGTAATAACTAAAGCCTGCTGCAAATGTTGGGTTATTGTTTTCATATCGGGTACCGATTGCATTTTCAACTAGTAATGGCTGGTTACTGGAAATGACTTGGGAACAATAAGTGTTAAGTGCCAATGGAACAGGTTCACCGCAATAAAAAGTTGGTACTGACACACTGCCAACAGCCTGACAAATTTCGTTTTTATCTAATCGATTAATCAGCACACAAGGCACTTCCGCGACTTGAGCCATCGAGTTTACAATGCCTTGCCAGCGCTCTAGGAGCAGAGCGGTTTCTATGCTCAAATCTACTGCCATTTGTTCCCTCAGTATTTAAATAGTCCCCTTTTGCATCATTCGATCTTGTTTATCTCAGAGTATCAAACAGGAAACAAAGTGATTGATGTCAATCAGGGAATTAGCAGCATTGATGCATTAAGCGGCGCACATACACTCTAAGTAAAGTGCTTAAGTCTGATTATGGCAAGAAATTGTTACTTTGTCAGGGATAGTCAACACTTTATTAGCGAGAGACTTGCTTGGCTGACATTTAAGACAAATCGCGAGATTCCAAATCTGCCACCAACAGTCGGAACTGAGTAACTCACTTGAGCTTTAAAAAGTAAAGCATTGAAATATTTATGGTATTTATACATCCTACCTAGCTCACAGCAGAGTTTAGCATCGTGCATTAATATGACCTTACACTAAAAATACGTACTAGTTGACGTCTATCAAACTCGTTTACGAGATAGTGTAGTGGTCGACAAATTTTGGCCACATCGTTATTGCCTAATAACCGATGCTCTCTTTAAATGCGAAATGAGTAGTGCACGCATTTTTAGCCTTTTGGCAAAACGTTGATGTCTCGAAATTTTCAAGCGCTGTGCCTTGTTTATTTTCAGAAACGTCTGCTTTCAGTGAGTTCCTGATGCTCGGGCGCTCTAAATTATGGGTATAGACAATCTGATTTGCCCTATATTTGCAGTTTTTCGTGAACCCTTAATTTCACAACTCTTTTAATCTGATATCCAAAGTCTGCATCCATACATAGCCCCTACGTAAACTGTCTAATAAGTCACATTATACGAACTATTGAGCATGTTATATCTATTTTACATGCTGTAAATTCAGTTCCATTAGTAAATAGATAAAAACCAAGGAGGCTTTATGAAAAATAAATAATGTGATCGTTGCCGGAGGGTGTTTTTGGAGTCTCGAAGACCTCCTTAGAAATCAGGACGGCGTGACGTCAACGAAGGTGTGTAGTGGCACTGAAATGGCGACTGCGCAAGACGTGAAGATGAGCTGTCTGATAGCAACGGATTATCAAGCAGAACCTTCTTAAATACAATTTATTCCACGCCAATACAGCGTGCTGTCTTTCAAATCACTAGGAGAAATTTATGTCACGTTTGAACACCCCTACCACAATCGACGCCGCGCCTACTGCTACCCATACCTCACTCAAGGCTGTGGAAAAACAACTGGGCCGCGTTCCTAACATGTTCCGCGTCGTTGCCAACAGCCCTGCTGCGCTGACTGGCTACCTGCAATTGAGCGCAGCATCAGCACAGGGCGGCTTGGGTACAGCGACTCTTGAGCGTATTGCCCTAGCCGTCGCTGAGATCAACGGCTGCGATTATTGCCTTGCTGGCCATTCCTTCCTAGGCCGTAAGGTGGCCAAGCTTGATGATGCTGAACTCACTGCCAACCGCAGCGGTGCATCAAATGACCCTAAGGCCGACGCAGCCGTGCGTTTTGCTGCCGCCGTAGTCCGCCAGCGCGGGCAAGTCAGCAATGACCAGGTCCAAGCGGTGCTGAACGCTGGCTACAGTGATGCACATGTAGTGGATATTCTGTTGGCTGTTGCCCTGAACACTTTCACTAACTACGTTAACGAAGTGACACAGACCGAGGTCGACTTCCCGGCCGTTCAACCACTAGGCATTGATGTCTAATCCATTGGTGCTCAACTACAGCAATTACCTAAGTTAGGTTCGACTCGAGTAAACATATAGTTTTTCTCAAGAGTCATATCATTTTAGTGGGCTACATAGAGTGAGTCCACATGGCTAAAAATAATTGGAGATATAAGATGACTATTCCCGAAATTGAAAATGGTGTCCAGACTACCAATATCCTTAGTAATAATCTCGGTGCAAAAGTCACTAAGTTTGGTATAGGTGGCATCTACGTTGCCATGACGATAATATATTTGTGGTTTGGTGGTATGAAATTCACTAGCTACGAAGCAAACGGTATACATGGTTTTGTTAGTAATAGCCCTCTGCTTTCATGGATGTATAGTTTCCTCAGCATTCAAGGATTCTCAAATTTTCTGGGTGTGCTTGAAATTTCAGTTGGCCTGTTAATCGCTGCACGAGTTTTCTCCCCTAAGCTCGCAATCTTGGGCGGTGTACTTTCAACCGGACTCTTTTTTACGACATTGTCGTTCATGCTGACTACACCCGGTGTTTTTGAGGCATCTCTTGGGTTTCCTGCGATCTCTGTGGTTCCTGGCCAGTTTTTGCTAAAAGATTTAGGCTTGTTTGTCGTGTCTATATTTATCGTAGGCACATCACTTACAGCACTGGAGCACAAAAACAAATAAGCCGCATCCGAAACAACTATAAGTTAGAGGGCCTTAAATTCTGCGGTATAGGTCTTGCAGTTCTTTTTAGCTGTCATAGGCACCTCGTTATGTGATTTTACTCACTTAGCGCGGTGTACAGAACTACTGGATCAGATCATTTTTTCGGGTTAACGGCCTAAGTGAAATAAATTCTGTAAACAGAAGGTCTCTTATAATCTGAAAGGCACATGGCTCTACTCTATAAGAGGACATTTATGAATACCTATCAAAAATCTATGAATGCGATTTCTGCTCTGACTAAGGAGCAGTATCGGGTGACGCAAGAAAATGGTACAGAGCGTCCAGGGACTGGTGAATTGCTAAAGAACACCAAGCCCGGCATTTACGTGGATATCGTGTCAGGTGAGCCTTTATTTGCGTCTTCTGCCAAGTATGAATCAGGGTGTGGTTGGCCGAGCTTTACCAAAGCGATAGACTCTGTCAACGTAATTGAAATCACTGATAGGTCGCACGGCATGACCCGCACAGAAGTGCGCTCAACTCATGGCGACAGTCACTTAGGCCATGTATTTTCAGACGGTCCCAAAGACCAGGGTGGCCTACGTTATTGTATTAACTCAGCGTCATTACGTTTTATTCCTAGGGAAGAAATGGCAAGTAAAGGTTACGCAGAGTATTTAGACCAAGTAGAGGACATTTAATTATGGCAATTGAACGCGCAGTATTAGCCGGTGGCTGCTTTTGGGGCATGCAGGATCTTATCCGCAAACGTCCCGGTATCACTTCAACCCGAGTAGGTTATACCGGTGGTGAAGTGGCTAATGCTACCTACCGCAATCATGGTAACCATGCTGAAGGCATTGAAATAATGTTCGATAATGAAATCACCAGCTATCGACAAATTTTAGAGTTTTTCTTTCAGATTCATGACCCTAGTACAGTAAATAGACAAGGTAATGACAAGGGCACATCTTATCGCTCAGCCATTTATTATACCTCTGAGGCACAGCATGCTGAGGCAGTAAAAACCATTGCTGACGTGGATGCTTCGGGATTATGGCCTGGAAAAGTAGTGACTGAAGTCGAACCTGCAAGTGATTTTTGGGAAGCGGAGGCTATGCATCAGGACTATTTGGAACTCCGACCAAATGGCTATACCTGCCACTTCCCCAGACCAGACTGGAAGTTGCCCTCATCTCAATGAGTTTGCAGCAGCCCACACAGACTTGCAATTTGCATACGACAACCACCCTTAATACAATCGGCTTAGGCGGTGGTTGTCACTGGTGCACCGAAGGCGTATTTTCATCACTTATTGGCATTGCTACTGTCAATCAAGGTTGGATCGCCTCAATTGGTGACAACGCTCAGTTCAGCGAAGCCATTGAAGTGGTTTTTGATCCGACTGTTATTTCTTTATCAACCTTGATCGAAATCCATTTACATACTCACGCGAGCACATCAAACCACTCAATGCGTGGTAAATATCGTTCAGCGATATACGCTTATGAGGTTCAGTATAACCAGGCTGTAAACATATTAGATGCCTGTAGAGCTGATTTTGAGCAGCCAGTCATTACTCAGGTTTATTTTTTTAAGGATTTTAAAGCGAATAAAACTGAGCTTATCGACTACTTTTATACAGCACCCAACAGACCATTTTGTCAAAGGTACATTCATCCAAAACTCACCTTCTTATTAGCACGTTTCAGCCACTATGTTGATACGCATAAATTGACAGAGTCAGGTGTAGAGTTAACATCGATATAGGCTGTGCTACTCTGCAAGTTCGAGCGTCATGATTACGGGGTGTGAAGCCCAATGGTACGAAAACGTACGCTAAGGCCATTTGTCCAGCTCCGGTGGTTGTTTCAGCGGCCTCAGTTGCCCATTTAGTACTTGTTCAGTAAGGGTAAACGAATAATGCCCCAACATGTTCACGTGTTTATGGCTGAGCGGAGATAATCTGGCTTCGTCTTCTGCTTTCACATCCTCGCCTTGCTGTTTCAAGTGATCAAGAGCGGCCTGCATATAGATTGTGTTCCACAGCACCAGCGCGTTAGTCACCAAACCCAGCGCGCCAAGTTGATCTTCCTGCCCCTCTCGATACCGCTTCCGAATTTCACCACGCTGACCGTGGCAGATCGCCCGTGCGACCGCGTGACGGCTTTCTCCTCTATTCAACTGGGTCAGAATTCGACGGCGGTAGTCTTCATCATCCACGTAGTTCAGCAAGTAAAGTGTCTTATTGATACGGCCCGCTTCAATAATGGCTTGTGCTAGGCTGGAAGGCCGCTCACTTTTCAGTAGCGAACGGATCAGCTCGGAAGCCTGCACTGTACCCAGTTTGAGCGATCCCGCAATGCGCATCATGTCATCCCAGTGTTGTTCGATTTTGTGGGTATTGACGCAACTGCGAGCTAGCTCATCCAATGGGCCATAGTCAGCGGCCTTGTCCACGCGCCAGAACACGGATTCACCTGCGTCTGCAAGACGCGGTGAAAACTGGTATCCAAGCAACCAAAATAAGCCAAACACCATATCGCTGGCACCGGCGGTATCGGTCATAATCTCCATCGGGTTCAAGCCGGTTTGCTGTTCCAGAAGGCCTTCCAGCACAAAGATGGAGTCACGCAGTGTTCCTGGGACGACAATGCCATGAAATCCGGAAAACTGATCCGAGACAAAGTTATACCAGGTAATGCCTCGGCTGGAGCCAAAGTACTTCCGGTTCGGCCCTGCATTGATGGTGCGGATCGGAGTGACAAAGCGCATACCGTCGGCGGATGCCACCTCTCCACCGCCCCACTTATTGGCCAGAGATAAAGTAGACTGGTAGTTCACCAGTTTGGCATTGGCCTTCACCAGCGTCTCGGCACGCAGGTAATTCTGTTTGACCCAGTTTAAGCGGTGTCGGGTTAATGCGGGTACTTGATGCTTAATCAGCGACTCTAAGCCGATGTTGCATGCTTCCGCCAAAAGCACGGCGCAGACGCTGACAGTCAGGTCTTCGGCTCGGGCATTAGATTCGCTAACATGGGTAAATTCATCGGCAAAGCCGGTATGGGCGTGGATCTCCAGCAACAGCTCCGTCAGGTCCACGCTGGGCACTAAGGATTCGACTTGTTGAGAGAGCTGCGTTAGGCTGGGCGGCTCATCCAGCTTAGCAAAGTTGGCTAAATTTGCCCAACGCGGTTAAAACGTAAATTTAGCCGAATTTTATAAGGTTCAAAATGTATACATTTTGATAAGGTGCATTTTTGACTTTTATCGCCCAACTGGTGTAAATTGAGCGAATCGAACGATTCGTTTAAAGGTGATAAATGAACACTCTTTCAGCCAATGAAGCAAAAATTCACTTTGGAGATTTGTTGCTCAAAGCTCAACAAGCTCCAATCCAAATTAATAAAAATGGCAAGCCTGTGGCCGTTGTTATTTCAGCTGATGCATACCAAAGTATCGAGACACTAAAATTACATTTGCTTCAATCCAAAGCGGTG